>NZ_JBOEFX010000096.1:0-9357 GCF_050633125.1 Lewinella sp. | reverse complement strand
AATTCGGGATGACTCATGTTGAATGGGATTAGACCATCCCTAAGCTATCTGGTCGAGGAGGAAGTTCTTTGGCAGATTTTTCCAAAACGTTGACATCGATGATCTCATCAGCATTGCCCAAGAGGCGGCGACAATCCTGGCTGAGGTCTTTGAGGTGAACTCTTTTGCCTACTTTATGGTAGCGCTCTGTGAGTTTATTCAAGGCTTCGATGGCAGACATATCCACGACTCGGCTTTCGGCGAAGTCAATGATGATCTCTTCCGGATCATTCAGGACATCAAATTTTTCGTTGAATACGGTTACAGAACCAAAGAAAAGTGGGCCATAAATTTCATAATGCTTTACGCCGTTTTCGTCGAGGTACTTGCGGGCACGAATACGCTTGGCGTTGTCCCAGGCAAAGACCAGGGCTGCAATGATAACCCCGATTAATACAGCTAAGGCTAGATTGTGGAGTACCGCAGTGACAAGGGTAACGAGGACCATTACAAAAATATCAGAAGGAGGCATCTTGGTGAAGGTCTTGAGACTTGCCCACTCGAAAGTGCCGATGGCTACCATGATCATCAGGCCTGTTAAGGCGGCTAGTGGGAGTTGCTCAATGAGGTTGGCACCAAACATGATGAAAATAAGAAGCATCACAGAAGCGACGATACCTGACATTCTGGCCCGAGCACCAGCAGAGATGTTGATCAAACTTTGGCCAATCATTGCACATCCACCCATGCCGGAGAAGACGCCAGATAAAATGTTGGCAACTCCTTGTGCTACCGCTTCTTTGTTTCCACGGCCACGGGTTTCGGTGATCTCATCAATGATGTTGAGTGTTAGAAGGCTTTCAATCAAGCCAACTCCGGCCACGATGGAGGCGTAAGGGAAAATGATGGCCAAGGTTTCCATATTAAAAGGAACATCAGGGATATGAAAGGGAGGGAAGCCACCTTTTATTGAGGCCATATCTCCTACTGTTTTGGTATCAACACCGAAGACCACAACCAATCCGAAGATGGTCAGGATAGCTACCAAAGAAGAAGGAACGGCTTTGCTTAATTTGGGTAAACCCCAAATGATCAACATGGTTAGCAATACTAAGCCAGTAAACCAATAAAGGGTAGGCCCTGTAAGCCAAGCACCGCTGGCGTCCTTGAATTGATCTAGTTGCGACATGAAGATGATGATGGCCAAACCGTTGACGAAACCAAAGATGACGGGGTGAGGCACCAGGCGCATCAGCTTACCCAGCCGTAAGAAGCCTGCCGTCGCCTGGAGGATACCGGCTAGGACAACGGTCGCAAAAACATACTCTACGCCGTGAGAATAGGCCAGGGCGGCAATTACTACGGCAACTGCTCCGGTAGCGCCGGAGATCATACCTGGGCGCCCCCCTAAAATGGAAGTAACAAAACCCATGACAAAGGCCGCGTAAAGCCCAGTGAGCGGAGATAATCCAGCAATTAAAGCAAAAGCTACAGCTTCTGGGATCAAAGCCATTGCTACGGTAAGGCCAGAAAGAAACTCTAGCTTGTAATTAACATCTTGAGAGAGGTCGAACAGGTTTAAATACTTCTTCATCTTGTCTTAGTATTCATATACCACCAACACCCGTTAGTTACGGGTAATGTGGAAAAGGAAAATTAATGTGGTGGTGGTTTTTCAGGGTGCAGGGCCAGATTTTGCTAGCCTCGTGAAAAGAAGGCGCAAAGGTACACTTTTCTTTGGAATCAGAATGAATGCTGGTTTGTATGTTTATACTGCGCTTCGCTTGTAGCGACCTTTCGTCGGGATGATCATTTCTCACGGCTTTGATCGCCAAAGCTCGCGCGTAGTGTGGCTAAGACTGACACTATTGGAACTCCCGTGGTTCTGATTTGTCGCAAGGGCAGCGGGATTGGGGGGATAGAACGATGGTTCGCGGTAATACGCAGGCAGGGTCTCTGGTGGCGATGGGTTTTCCTCCTCGGTCCTGCGAAGACCTCCTACCAAGTGTAGAACAGCATCCTAAAGCATTCGAAGCTACAAAATAAAACTTGGCCCTAGTTCAGCACTGGAACATTGAGAATGAACCCAACTTTGAAGACATTTTCGATAGAAACATCGGGGTCTTTGTTTAATATTTTGCGTAAGCGGCTAATAAAAACATCAAAGCTACGACCGAGGAAGTAATCGTCTTTGCCATAGATGCGCCTGACGGCGAGGTCTCGTTTGAGGATGCGATTGCGATGTTGGCAGAGCAGTAATAGAACTTCGCTTTCTTTTTCTGTTAAGCGGCGGACCTCTGTGTCGAGCTTTATCTCCTGTCGGGAATAGTCAAAGAGGTAGCGGCCAATTTCGAATTGTTGTTCTGCTGGTTGAATAGGAGCCCCTTCCTCCCGGCGACGGAGAATCACTTTGATTTTGCACAGGAGTTCTTCTTCATCAAAAGGTTTGGTGAGGTAGTCTTCTGCGCCAAGTTGATAACCTTTGAGTTTGTCTTCTTTGAGCAAGCGTGCTGTTAAAAACAGAAAAGGAAATTGCGGATGCTTGTTGCGAATATGTTTGGCTAGACTAAAGCCGTCCATTCCTGGCATGGTAATATCCAGCACACCCAAGTCATAATCCTGTTTTTGTAGTTCCTGGATGGCTGATTGGGCATCTTTACGCCAAGTCACTTTCATTCCCTCTAATTCAAGAAACTCCATTAATAAAAAGCCAAGATTAAGATCGTCTTCAACCAATAAGATATTATGCTGATCCATTTTGTGAGGGTGGGTTTTAAGATTTAGGGAGGTTGATTTCAAAGCGTGTACCTTGCCCTTCAATACTAGATACATTGATTTGCCCCTCGTGTAAATCGACAATACGTTTGACATAGGCGAGGCCCAAGCCAAAGCCTTTGCAGTTGTTGTCAGACGTTTTCTGGCGATAAAACGGAGTGAATATTTGTTCTTGCTGCTGTGGTGACAATCCGGGGCCATTGTCGCTGACGGAGAATTGTATACGGTCGCCGAATTCCTTAAGGTCTATTCGTATTTCAGCATCTTCTCCGGCGTATTTAAGGGCATTATCCAGCATGTTTCGCAGGGCGTTTTGCAGATGCAGAGAGTCGGCCTGGATGATAGGGAAATCAGAAGGAGGTGCAAAGTGGATATTTGCGTTTTGTTTGCTCACCTGCAAGTCCATGGCTGTAATTGTTGACTGGAATATTTTCGGCAAGTCACAGTTTTTTTTCCTGAGCTGGTAGTCGTTTTTTTCTAGCCTTGCGAGATAGAGCACTTGTTCTACCTGCTGCATGAGCTGAGTTGCTTCGCTTTGAATGATGTTTAAGTGAGGCTTACCTGCGGGTACTAGGGCTTTGCGTGCTAATAAGCTGCTCGCTAGTTTGATATTGGTAAGCGGTGTTCGAAACTCATGGGCCATATGGTTGAAGAACTCCCGATTAAGGTTGCTCATTTTTTGTTCGCGCAATAGCCGGTAGGTGGCATAGAAAAACAAAGCACAAATCAGTAGGAGGATACCAAATGACGCTCCGGTCATCATCCCCATTTTGTTGAGCATATATTTTTTGCGTCCTGCAAATTCCAGATTAAGGAAATGACTATCGGTCTGTGTAATCGGATCCAGGGCACAGGAATAGGGAGATAATTCATCGCTGAGTTCTTGAAGAGAGTCAGGTGGTTTAGCACAAACTTTGGCTTCGTAGGGTAGGTTGATGTTAAATCCGGCGAGGGTAGAGGAAAGTGTCTGAGCAAAGAGATCGGTTTTGATTAGTTCATCCAATTCTTGTCCGGATTCCATTGGTGTGGGGAGACATGCTTCGCTGAAAGACTCCTGGGCACCTTCTTGTTGTGCCATTGTTTGCACTGTGCTGCACAATGCTGTGTTAACGTTGGTTTGGAACTGCTCTTCGATCAATTGTTGGGATTGGCGTAGCCATGCCACTTGAATGGCAATGAGCACAGCCATGGCTATGACAGAAGCCAAAACAAGGTAGGTACTAGTAGCGTATCGCATAGTTTGATCAGTAGGAACAGCACAAAGAAAAGCTTTTATGCTGGACTCTGGTCAGCGTTTAACAGCTTTTTAACAGCTGCCTAACAGCTAGAAAACAGCAACTTGGGTACTGTTTCTCTAAATTTGCTTATGAATTTTGCGCAAAAAACAATTTGAGCCGTCTTTGTGGTTTTTCAAATAATTGACACGCTTAGCCTGCTTTTTGAAAAACGACAGCTAAACCTGTTTTTGTGCTGTTTCTAAGAAAACCGGTAACTCAGCGGAACTGAGTAAATCTAAAAAACATAATTATGCTACGTTTACTTCTTCTCTGTGCATTTGTTACTGCTGGTCTTGGCTTATCGGCACAAGAAACGGCTGCTAAACCAGCTTGCAACCCAGCCCAGTGTGTTTCGAAAACTGCTGCTAATACGAGTTGTCAGGCAAAAACTACTTCTGTTACGGCTACCAGTGCGACGGCCCCTGAGCGGGCTAGTGCTGTTGCTAGTGCTGTTGCTGAAAAGGAGGCTGCTCCAGTAGCCCAACCAGCGCTTCTCAAGTTGACCAGTTTCGCACCAAAGTCTACCAGCTGCCAGCCAGCAGATTGTAACAAAACTTGTAACCCCAGTCAGTGTACTCCTCCTCAAGGACTCAAGACTGCTGCTGCGCCAGCTGCTAAATCAACAGCGGTTGCTGTAAAGCAAGAGTAAGAGCAGCTTTTTATAAGGTAAGAGGACTTATAGCGAAAGTCCAGTTAATACCTTGATACATTTTGCTAATGCGAGCTGCGGTGATCCTTGATAATGGATTGCCGCAGCTTTTTTATTTTCGTAGCCTATCTAACTCAAGGTAAAGCTGCTCAACCTTGTCTCTGGCCCATTGTGTTTTTCTTAAAAATTTGAGGCTAGACTTAATAGAAGGGTTACTTTTGAAACAGTTGATATCAATTCTCATGGCTAATCGTTCCCAGCCATAGTGTGCTACTAATGACTCTAATATATTCACCAATTTTACCCCGTGGAGAGGGTTGTTGGGTTGTTCTTTTTTTGGGTTGTTATTCATTGGACGGCTTCATGTTTGTTATTTCAGCGTTAGCTTTTCTTCACAAAGTTGAGAATTAATCCCTTAATCTGTTACTATACCTTTATTCTCTCTCAATTTAAGGATTTGAGATAGCTCATGTCATTTTGCGATGGATATCGAGAGCTTTTTTGCGGGAATCCGAATAAAAATGCTAATATTTTTCACACAGTAAAGGCTACGGCAACCCATTTCTGGATTGCCGTAAGTTGTTGCTTTTGGGTGGATTGAGGGATTAGTGGTTCCGGGTGGGTTGGAAAGGAAGCACCTTGCTCTCGTAACCACTAATAATATTCCCTTCTAATTTTATGGTAGCCTTCCATTCTTTTACATTGTGCTTATTGAAGTCTGGATCAGCAAAATGAATGTACAAAGTGAGGTAGTGATTAGTAGCGTCATAGTAGCTGATGGTATCATCAAACGTACTTAGATCAAAGGGGGCTGAAATAGATTGAAATTTAGACGATTCATAGCTCCGCGAAGTGTCGATGAAAATCGTGCCATCGTACGTCAACTCCACATTAAGGTTGTTGATATAAAGGTCAATGTGTTCCTTACTCCAACTGGTCCATCCTTCTTCCTTGGGTAGGGGGAAGGTGACGCGGAAGTGAGGGTCGATGACTTCTGATTCTGAGACCTCTGTTTTGTTTGGAGGTGGCAACTTTTTAGCCATAATAAAGATTTGGTTGTGTTAATCGAAAATGATCAAGTCGTTTTAGATGAGTCGTTGTACTGAGGCTATTGTGCGTGTAAATAGCAACATTACTTTGGTGCTTAAACGATTGGTTCATTAAGATCAACTGTTGAATAAATTAAGTTTTGATTATTTATGTTACTATTAGACCAAAAGGTAAGTGGGGGAAATCTATTTTTTACTCTAATAGTACAAAGCCAGCCCAGTAGAAAGGATCTGGGTAGGCCTTGCGCATCTCTAGGCGAGCCGCATTAAAAGCGGATCGGATATCCTGTTTTTCAGTCAGCCAGAAGCGATAAAAAAGGTCCATAAAAAGTTGGGTTTGGTAGTCTGATATCTGCCAGAGCGTCATCAGCAGGTAACGGCTTCCTGCTATCTGGAAAGCGCGCTGCAGGCCATAGACTCCTTCGAAGGTTCGCACGTCGCCCAGGCCTGTTTCGCAGGCGGAAAGAATGACCAATTCTGTATCACTTAGATCGAGGTGGCTGATTTCATAAGCAGTAAGGATACCATCTTCTGACCCTTCGGGAAGTGTACTATTGTTGGTCCAAGCAGTGTTGGCACCGGCTAAAATCAAGCCCGAGCGGATCATCGGATTTTGAGCTGCTGCGATGTTGTGAACTACAGGAGATGCTAACTTGTCAGGGTCTGGGAAAAAATAACCATGCGTAGCTATATGAAGAAGATGAGGGCTTTTGTTATCATCATTAGGCCTTCCAATTTCCTTAAAAAAGGACTCTGTCGCCCGGTTTTGGGTTTGACTGATAGTGCGGAAACCTGCGGGCTCCAATTGGTCGTGTGCATTCATGATTTCAACCTCGGTCCAAGGCAGTGGCTGCCAAGCTGAGTTTGCACGAGAAGGATCGTTTTGAAAACGAGAGCCTCTGTTCATTCCCACAGGGAAAGAAGAGACCTCATTAATGGTAGTGCGTGATGGCGTAGCATCATAGTCTACAGCCCCAAATAGCACTGCGGTAGCGTCAACTGAGGTAGGCTGCGGCTTTTTTTCTAATAATTCCCGGCTGCTGGTGAGCAGGCTCATTTGATAAATATCGCTTAGTGTCTGCCCTTCAGGGGTAGGCAAGGCATTAAGATTCAGGCGGTGCAAACTTCCCGCTTTTACGAAGTATAGCTTACTCAACTCAGGGAAATCTGCTAGCCTTTCAGCTAATGGCTGCCAGATCAATTCATATACCTGTTTCCCTCGGCCAGCGTACGAATACAAGTCGTTTATGTAAGCTTGTTCCGAATTACCCAATCGCTGTAGAGGCTTATCAAGGTCGTCTTCGGTACAAAGTGGAATAAACAATGGTGACGTAAGCTTAGGTGTTAGTAAAAGAGCACCATATTTGTTTGTGTTTTCGGCGATTCGGTCAGTATAGTGTACAAATTCAATGACAGCCTCACCTGCTTCCAGTGTTTCTTGCACGGCTTGCCAATTGGCGTTGTCTTCAATGTTACCCAATTTCGCTATTTCTCTGGCGAGGTTTTTCTCTAATTGGGCAGCTTCTTCCTCAAGAGTAGTGAGTTGGCTACGGGTATCTAATGGCGTAGCATACTGTGCCGCTAATTGGCGATGGACACCTCGCAGTCGTTCCATATATTCCCGGCCTAAGGAATCGGTAGGAATGAATTGGTTAATGCGAAAAGCTGTATTAAGTAAAAATCCCCGATGTAGGAGTATTTCGTTGAAGCATAGGTCAGCGACTTCAGGATACCTGTCGGCGAGGGTGAAATAATAGTTGATATTTTCTCTAAAATCCTCCGCATATTGGGACATTTCTGTTTCAGAAAGATGACGCACAGCATTCTGGAGGGGTAATCGGGAGACCTCTGCTAATACACGTAAATTTTCTGCTGACTGCTCAAACTCTTTTAAAGCAAATCCTGTATGGATGAATTCTCGCAACCCCTCTCGGTAGCGTCTGTGGTGTTTGCCTAAGCTTCGGAGAATTATAGAAAGGGAAAGTGTTTGTTCTTGTTTAGCCTTTTCGTAGGCTCCGGTTTCATAAAACAGATCACCAAGATTCTGCCGGTAGAACCCATAATTCTGGTGGTTTTTCATATCCAATGCTTCCAAGGTGTTTAAGGCCCTTTCAAAATGATATTGTCCTTTGTCAAATGCTGCCGTTTCGAGATACAGGAGCCCTAGGTGGTTATGGAGTGTAGCAAAAAGCTCATGTTTTGATCCGAATTCTTTCTCTATATTTTGAAGGGCTAGTAGATAAAAATCTTTAGCAAGATCGTAATTCCTTTTTGCTAAATACACGGAGCCCAAGTTGTCTAAAGATTTTATATAATCTATATCCTGGACATTTCCATTTGATTCATAGAAGGCTTTTACTCGTAGATAGAATGTTTCCGCTTTATCGAGTTGATCAATTTCATAATAGAAGGCTCCCAAGTTGAGCAAGTTGAGCACGTAATGAGGATGTTGATCACCCAAAACTTCCTCTCGTATCGCTAAGGCCTTAAGGTTGAGGGCCTCAGCGTTTTCATAATTCCCCAATTCCCGGTATAGCACGGCGAGGTTACCCAATGTAGCAGCATAAGGGGCACTCTGTTCGCCGAAAAGAGTGCGCCTGACAAGTAATGCCCCTTGGTATAAAGGTTCTGCTGACTCATAACGACCTAGTTTTTTATAAGCGACTGCCAGGTTGTTCAGGCTTTTCCCATAATCCTCGTGTAAATTCCCCAGCACGCGTTTGCGGATGCGCATAGAGGGTACGTACCACTCTACGGCTGTATGGTAGTCTCCTTTGATGTGATGGATGCGGCCTTCGTTGAAGCAAGCTGCTGCGTAGGCTGCAGACTCTTGACCACAACAGGTTTCTGCCAAGGCAAAGGCTCTCGCATTGACGGCAAAGGCAGCCTCGAATTCTCGTTGCCCCGTTAGGGCGCGTGATTCTTTGATGAGGGTGTCTAGTTGGGGCAGAATGAGAGTAGCGTTGTTTTGGCCATTCATTTTCAGGCTCCAGCCGGCTAGAAAGAATAAAGTGATAAACAGAGGGAGAATATACTTGTCAAGGAGGGGGGTAAAGAGTGCCATTGCAGCTGTTATAATATGGATGCATAGCTTGCATCAGGTGTGTAGATGTATAAAATAGGGCACTTGTATGGTTGAAGGAAAGGTGTTCTGACAAATATAGTTTTGCAAACTGGAAAACCCAAACAGCTGGGCACATCACGTTGTGTTTTCCATGACGAGAGGCTGGGAGAACACTCTCCCGGTTTATTTGATTTCTCACGCAATTCAAGGTAAACTTGTTTAACCTTGCCTCTGGCTCATTGTGTTTGTCTTAAAAACTTGAGGCTAAACTAATGGAGGGGGCTTTTGAAGCAGACTCAAGGAAATTAATCAATTCCGAAAACGAGGCACCGAAAATGCAAATCCACGTAAAACTTTTTTTTAATCCAATCGCCATCAATTGTCTTTTTATAATAGGCTTGACTGGAGCCTGATAGTTTCCATTCAAGTATAGGGGAATCTTTATCAAGTTATCTCCCCCCATAAACCATCCCCACATGAGGAATTCCATCTTCCAGGTAGATTTCGCCTACGGGGCTGAACCCTACAGAACCATAATAGCCCTGCAAGTGAGCTTGTGCGGAT
>NZ_JBOEFX010000095.1:0-61402 GCF_050633125.1 Lewinella sp. | reverse complement strand
GTCATAAGCAGCAACTGAATAATTTCCTGCTGGCCAGGAAGAACAGTCTAGTGTAATTGTAGATGATGATCCCATGTTGAAATTGAATTGAGTGATACCCTGGGAGTTATATATTTTTAACGACACGTCTTGCGGAACCGTAAGTGTTACTGCTGTGGTACAGGGATTAGGATACACATTGATTGGAGATTGAGCACTAAATGTGACACTTCGCTTTTCGGAAATTGTTTCGGAGCCGTCATAGTCAATACCAACGATCTGGTAAATATAAGTTTGTCCTGGCAGTACATTTTTGTCTTTGAATATGTAAGAAGCATTGGGCTTATTGGTTGCGTTTTCTTTACCGATATTTATCCACTGTGTTCCGTTCAATCGGAAAATGTTAAAGTGGCTTACGCCTTCTTCATTAGCCGTAGTCCATGTTAAACACGCAGATTCATTACAGACAGTGGCATAGAAGGAGAAGAAGTCTAGGGGGAGAACGACATTGCTGACTAATAAATCACACCCGTGGTTATCATACTGTTCCCCAAAAGCATTACTCAATGAACTGTCGCCGCCAACCACATCATCAGGTGGAGTTGGGATGATTTCGAAGCTACCTGAAGCAGCTTGTGAGCTAATTACATCAATCTGTAAAATTGTTACGGGGGTGTTAGCGGTGAGTGTTTGCACAGAGGGCTGTGCGAAACCAAATTTTTGATAATATCTCCCTCCACTTAGTGTTGGTGCCGGGCCTCCTAGTGGGGTATAGGTAAAAGCCATATTCGAGGGCGCATCAATTCCCTGAATTACATCATTTCCGAGGGACTGATCCCAAGAAAGGGTAAACTCTCCGGTGGTGAATAAATTATCAGGCAAATTAGAGTACGAACGAGCAGCTATGATTTGTACAGTTATTTGAAGTCCCTGCTCACTGCTTAAATCATAACATATCTGTGCTTGAGTTGTCTTAATTCCAAGCACAAAAAGGAAAAAAAGGAAAATATTTTTCATCATCAATAGTTTTCAGGAAGTTGTTCCCGTACGGGAAATGAGAAGTCGAATGTAATATTGAGTGGGTGTGTAAAAACGGTAAGAGTAATGGGGGTAACATCCGTATTTGCACCTTGGTAGATAGTCACACCATCCATGTTGTAGTCACTCAACTCATATCCAGGCGATGGAAATGAGAAGTCAAAAAGTACATTGTTTGGATCAGTAAAGACAGTTACTGTAATCGGTGATATGTCAGTCCCTGCACCTTGATACACAACCAAGTCATCTCCATTGCCATTACCGCTCCACATCATGCGTATTCCGTTTACGTCACGTTGGGCATGGCTTCCCCAAGTCTGCAAAGAAGGGTCGGTAAAATCAACCACAGTGGTGGGTGTTTCTGTAAGTGCTACCGTCGCATTCGTCATTACACCCAGGTGATTACGATGACGAATCACCACGTAAAAATCATCGGGACACGTGTTAATAAATCGGACTGGCGAGACACCATCATAATCAACAATGTCACCATCTCTTTGTATCAAGGCAGAGCGAGTAGTGATAACGGTTTCGTTATCATTTTTGTCGCGGAGTTCAACGAACACCCAATCTACAACAGCATCATTTCCTGTAGTGGAGAATACCGAAAAATCAGTCTTCTCGCCACCACCATCACGGAGGTGGGAAAGGCCGAGACTGGCATAGGGTTCTTCGATAGGAATAAGCGTTGCTTCTCTAATGTTATCATTAAGCAAACCGTTGCCTGTATTATATGCTCCTTGCAGATAAACTTTGGCGGTTAGACTAGTGCCTCCTTTAATTTCGTGGAGGAGGCGGTTGCCTGTTTGGTCAAAATACCATTGAATTTTAATACATGGAGGTATTTCAGTAACGATTAATCTATTAAGATTATCGTATAGTCTTATAGTTTCACTAGACTGACCCAAAACGGGTAGATTACTGGAAATTAAAAGAGTAAGAGTCAGTGAAAAAACTAATGTAGTTGTTAACTTATCAGGAAACATATATGTCAAATTTTATGTTTTTCTCTTTTTCTAATTCTTCGCTTACATCTGTCATTACTTCAAGAAATGCTTTCCATATATTTTCCTTAGCATCATTTTTTTTACTTAGTAATACAGCAATGCTTGCATTGTTAAACTCCGAACGAATAGGTAATTCTGACAAGCAATCATAAAGAGCGTCAAGGTTAAATCCAAAATAGGATGGGAACTTTAACTTAGTCGCAAGTTCATTGTAAACCTTATCAAGATTTGCACCTATTTCTAAAACCAAGACTATTTTGTAGTCAGTATCACGAAAAGTATTTACGTCAAATAGTATCATTATCATTTGATTTGAATAAATGTTCTGTAATGATCGGGAGAGTACCACATACTTCCATCATTTCCTTTGATTATTCGTTGTGCTCCTGCTCCTTTAATACCATTGGTTGGGTGCACATACTCTTTGTAATATCCTGGTTGCTGAGTTGGAAGTCGGTTTTCTCGATTTTTAAATATTGTTCCATCATTCTTGTGTGGATTTTTCCCGCCTGACTTTATTCTATTTATTGTGTTAGTAACATCCACATTTCGTATTTCGTCAATACCATTAACGCGATCAATAATTCTAGCATTTTCTACTTTCACCTTACCAGCAGTCTTTAATACTTTTGTGGCAGTAGATGTAGCTTTTATAGTTGTATTACCAGCTCTTACTGCAAGACCAGCTCCTGTCACACCTGGTATTAAAGCAGCTCCAGCATCAGCAGAAAGGGAAGCATATGAGATGGGGTCTACTTCACCATATGAAACATATTGATACCCTATGTCTACTATATCTATGACAATAAATAATCCATCTAATATTATGTCCCAAAACCTTCCCGAAGGGTCAATATTCATCACCGGATTATTCCCCCCAAACACATATAGATTGGTACTCCATACAGGGTCTTGTGAAATAAACCGCCCTTCGTCAGCCTTGTAGAATCTACGACGCATGAAGTAGAACTCCTCATCTTCCATCATTACTCCATGCTTCCCGTTAAAGGTGAAGGCATTGAAGTCGGTTACATCACTTTCCCAGATTACACCGTAAGGACTATAGGAGTACTTGTGGGTAATAGCCTCTGCCTCATCGGTCATTGCTACTGTACTCCCTTGGAAGTTGTAATGATAATAATGATCATCGTACCCTCCTCCGTTCGGTTTTTTACGGTAAAGGAGTCCGGCTCCGTGAATGTAGTAGGCTGTTGGAGTTCCGTTCTCATCGGTTTCGGCAATTACATTGCCCAGACCCATGATGTCTAAAACATAACGAGTAGTAGTGCCATTGTCAAGACGTTCTCTACGCATTCCAAGTCCGTCGTAACGGTAGGTAACACCATCTCGCCCCGTTAGGTAATCATGGTTGTCCCAGGAATAGGTATGCTCACCGTCATTGGTTAGGTTCCCATTGTCATCCACTGTCTGAGAGATACCATTCTTGGTCAGAATGAAATTATTGGTGTCGTAGCTACTGGTATCCCGTAGCGGCTGAAGAAGTGGAAAATCTAGTGGCTCTATTCGAGTTTCTTGCCGAATGTTACCAATGGAATCTAATACAAATGAGTATTGAGTGATTACTTCTCCATTTGATTTAGTGTCACTGATACCTGAAATTCGTTGGGTGGTCGAATCATAGCTGTAATCGGAACGCGTTCCATTTGGAAGAAGAACATATTCTACAGTCCCATCGGCACGGTAGAAATACTGCGTTATTTTACCCTCCCAATCTTCTACCTCCTTAAGCCAATCATTCTTGTAATAACGGTATTGGACATTTAGCGTCCCACTACCTCCCAAATTCGGATATTTGATTGTTGAGATATTGCTATTGAGGTCATACTGATATTCGATGGTGTAACTATAGCTGGGGCTTCCAGTAACCGTATAATCGTAACTAATGATTCGATCCAATCCATCATAATGATAAGTAATGGTATGCGTAGTAGAACCATTATTTTTAGTTACTGTTTTGAGGCGAAGTTCACTGTCATAGGTGTAGCTAGCAAAACCATCATTTTCAACTTGCCCTAGTCCATATCCACTATTATAGTAGTTAATGGTAATAATAGTACCGTCGGGCTTTTCAATGGTTTTTAGGCGACCATCTTGATAGTATGTGTAAGATTCTGTATTAGGGCCAAAGGATACGCTTTCAAGTAGGTCTGTATCGAAATCATACCCAAGAGAAGTTGTCTGATCGGCTTCATTTTCAACACCAATAATATTACCGTTATCATCAATAAAATTCTCTACATCATCTCCATACGGGTTAATGGACTGGCGTAATATGTCATTGGAGTAATAAGTATATTGCCATTGATGACCATTAGGGTTAGTGTACTGTTCGGGTCGACCAAATAGATCATGGTTAACATCTATTTCGATGTTACCAGGAGCAGTAACTTTGTCAGGATTGCCAAAAGCATCGTAGGTGTAATTGAGTGTAATGCCTAAAGGGCTGGTAACGGTTTTAGGTGCTCCTACTTTCCATGCTCCTTCGTTTGCTTGGTAATAGGAATAGGCTGTTTGATAATTTTCCTGATCGGTGACGTTTTGTACAAGTCCCTGTGGTGCAAAGCCTCCAAAACTATTCGTAATAACGTCTCCTTTGGGATTAGTGTAAGACGTTACATTTTCATAATTATCGTAAGCAAAAATATGGTCAAAAACAATACCTTCTTGAGTCAGCGTATCACTTATGCGAGTAGGGCTTGCTAGTTGGTTGTATTGAATGCCTGTTTTCAGGCCATCATCAATTATAAGAGTAGGATGATAAGGGTGTCGATTATCATCAAAACGATATTCAGTTACGTCNNCGTCACCATTTAAGACTACACGTGTTGCAGAGCCGCTACCTTTATCAAAATCAACATTTATTTGTTGGGTGATAGTGCCATTGTTGTTTTCATTACTAATGGTTTGGATGTTAGATGTGATCGGTTGAAGTTCATCCTGATACTGAAAATTGATGTCAATTTGAGTAAGTAGTTCACCATTGGTTGCTGAAGCATTAAGTTTCCGCTTATCATAACTGTTTGTAATGGTGTTTCCTTTAGGAAGCTGCACAGTGTAGAGTAAATGCTTAACTCGTTCATACTCATCGGCGGGCATATTGGGTACAAGGTCACGGGCATAACCATAAGACGTAGTCTTACTACGACGGTCTGTGAATGTTTGTAAGTCCCCTTCGTTGTCAACGGAGAAAGAAATAGAGGTGCCAGTCATACCAGGCAATTCAATGCTAACGGACTCCAGATAATTTGTGCCAGTTTTGTAAGAGAAAGAGAATTGGCGACGAACAGTGTTACTATTGCCCAACTGTCGGGTTACTGTGGCAATTCGGTGTTCACCAGCTTCTCCCAATTCATAAGCAACCGAAATAGTATGTCCATTCCGCTCAATGATACTGGTCAGGAGGTAGGCTTCTTCGCCACCGTTGCCGACACTCATTTTCTCGTAACGATATACTGTTTGCCCTTTCGTTTTTACTTCAATAACGGAGGTAGAAAGAACAGTTAGGGTATTATAAGTCCCTTCTGTTCTTGCTGTGCAAGTGTATGGGTAGCTACCACCGGAATCGAAGTACACTTCGCGTTGGCCAGTTGGCCAGGCAAGAATAAGCTGATCTTCGATAGTTGTACCAGCAGCGTCAGACCACCCCAGAACCGGAAGGATATAGCTGTCATAGGAGTGCGTCCAGCCATGTCCAAGTGGACGTAATGGAAAAAGAGCGTCAGGTAATTCGGTTAAATACGAATTATACTGAAAGCCAAACACTAATGGTAATTTTACACCGGGAATGGCAAACGAGTTGTGTGAATAGGTGTTGAAGTTACCCTCTGCCATACCAATTGACCGGGCAAGGTTTTCAGGTGTATAGTTTCCAGGGCAAAAGAAGTCATCATTTGCAGGAGTTGGAATTGCAACATTATTACTTGCACAAGTTTGTAGTAGCCGATATATCATTAGGAACACCTCTCCACGAGTAGCCGGAATTGTTGGTCGAAAATTAGGTGGATTCCCAATAAGGCAAAGGTCATAGGCTGTAACAATATGTGAGTAATTATCAGTACCCGTATTTACATCACTGTAAGGATTGAAATTCAAACCATCTTCGGAAATGTTGAATGCCTCCAAGAGGACTTTTACAACATATTGTCGGTTAATAGGGTCATAGGGACGAAAGTTGTCAAACTCGCGATCAAATGGACTTGTACCATCATTGTAATCGAGATAAGCAAGCGTTTTTGCAAAACGATAGTACCAAGCAGATGAGGTCTGTAAATCGCCGAATGGTGATGGGAAGTTATCGGAAGGCTGTGCTTCGGTAGTTCCAAAAAGTGCTAAGAAGACAATTTGGGCTAGCTCCCCACGTGTGATATTATCATAAGGGCGGGTATTACCATCTCCTTCGATGATGATCCCTTCACTACAGAGGAAGTTAGCTGCGTTTACGAGTTCTGTTTCATCACCATTTTCCAGGCTGGGTGAGTCAATTGAGCAAATACAAGGAAAATCTCCTTGACCAGAAATAGAAAATACACCATCGGAAATATCATTATTTACCGTGTTGGCAGTTTCATAGAGTTCAATTCGATAATCACCTGCCAGTAAACAGTTAGGTATGGTGTAGGTAAAACTACCAGTATTGGGAATATTATCTGCGATCACATCAATAGTAGTTCCCAATGGATCGGTTAATTCAAGACTTATATTTCCAGTAGTCCCTGTAGAGGTCCAAGTAATAGTGATCGTAGAGTTAACAGTATAGGATTCTCCACCATTAGGAGTTGTCAGGCTTAATTGGTTGAGTGGTGCGGCAATGATGAATTGGAAGGGATTAACGAAAGCGCCTTCGTGAGCTTTTCTCCATACTCCGTCAATATAAGCACCTACTTGTACATAGTAGGTGCCAGGGTCGGATTGGATACTGTTTGACTGAAGTTGAAGTATATGAGTGTCATCCGATGCAAGCGAGACATAATCAATATCAAGATTTGTGAGATAGGTTTGCTGGGCATTGAGAAGCTGTAGCGCAATTGAGTCTGTAAATCCTGTGTTGCCAAAATTTATTATCTCAGCTGAAAATTCAGCGGGAGAATATTGATAGACCGTCGCTGGTGTAACACTAATAGCGGTATTGAGTGCAATTGGTGAATAGACAATTTTAAAGGGTTGGGGTTGTGGAAAACCTCCATTCCCAACGGTATTCCAGGTGATACCGTTGTCATCACTATATCTAACTCGTAGAGTATAGTCACCAGGAAGCGTACTGACAGGCATATTAGTTATGTGGAATAGAGTATCGGTACCACCTGAAGGAATACTGGTGTCATTATATTCTGCTATGACGTTTAAAGGAGGATCATTTCCTTGCTCATCAAGTAGTTCTAATCGTAGATCACCCTGCCAAGTCAATCCGTTATTGTTAATAATCCTTGTGGCGAAGTAGCCTGTACGATTGTATACGATGGGGGAAGGCGAAGTATTAATAGACTGGAATAAAGCGAGTCCGCCACCGTCGCCTGTTGGGGTCCATGCTATAGTTAGGTCATAACTATCACTACAATCATATTCGTCAAAGAAGCTATAGATTTTGACTAAATATGTACTTGTACCACCTGGGTGTTGATAGTTAATATTTTCACTTATCGTACCGAGATTCGTGGAAGCACTAATAAGGTCAGAGTAATCGCCATAGTGTAATTCTAGATCGTAATTTTCGGAAAGACTACTTAACGTAATATTGAGTATTCCAGAATTGCTGGTAGTGATTAAGTAATAATCCACATCGCTCTCTGAGGTGATGTATGCATTTATGGATTCTGCACTTGGAGAGCTTCCAAAAGTTGAGAAGGCTGACAGGTCAGGAGAGCTGAAAGTGTTATTGGGCTCGAAGTAGTCGTTACATCCCACCGAAAAATAAATTCGATCAGAAGGACAGATTCCAGCACTTGTTGATACCCCCGCAACCCAAGAGTACTCTTCATCGTAATCCAAAATATTTGTAGGTAACGTAAATGAGGTAGTATTTCCAACATTAGCAGAATAGATAACGCTATTAGTGCTGG
This sequence comes from Lewinella sp., assembly GCF_050633125.1. Taxonomy (NCBI): domain Bacteria; kingdom Pseudomonadati; phylum Bacteroidota; class Saprospiria; order Saprospirales; family Lewinellaceae; genus Lewinella; species Lewinella sp. The sequence goes on along the minus strand of NZ_JBOEFX010000095.1, from coordinate 53,301 downwards.
AAAAAACAATAATAGCGTACGCTGTTGCTCCTGATACACTGGACCACTGAAAAGTAGGAGTAAGTGATGAAATTACGTCTCCTTCACTAGGGTAAATAATATTTGGACTTGGCAGAACATCTATCTCATAGCTAGTCGCAAATAGATTGTTGTTTTCAAATTGCTCAGGGATTAGTTCATCATCATCAATGACGGCTAGGATGTAATAGTCTCCTGGGGATGTGCTAGTTGGTATAGATAAATTGTTAGCCGTTCGGGTTTGGGTAACACCATCACCTAGAGATGGTGATGTTACTCTCCCTAGATGAATATCGGAAGAACCCAGTGACTGGTTATTCGATAAGTAAAAGTCGACATGAAAAGCTGGAGCGTTAGCTTCTCCTGTATTTCTGACAGTATACATCAAAGATGGACTACCATCCTGGCAATATTGAATGTCATCAGAATTTATCGCCGTGATTTCTAGATCGGGAGCAGCTAAGACTTGGAAATAGCTGAAACTACCATTATTCCATTCTTGACATTCCTCATCGCTGAAATTTTCATCAGCATACATAACCATATAATACCCTCCGGGCGGCATAGTGGGTGGAACATCAAAAGTTCGACTCAGAGTTGTACTTTGTCCACCAAGCAGATTGAAATTTTCATCACCCAAATCTGCATCCGATCCCGGATCATAGTTTGAATCCGTTGACCAAAATAAAGTCACATCATCGGCGCCTTGCTCATTTCCAATATTGCTAATATTGCAGGAAGCTGTTACATTTTGTTGCCCTTGGTAAACTTGATTATCGCTTAAGGTTACGTTCGAGACCTGATAATCCTCACAGCTTTTAGTGATCGTAATAGTACCGGCATTAAATCGATCAGTCGTTGAGGAAGTGAGAGTGATTGTGAAGTCTTTATCCCCTGACACCCAATAGTTCATTGGAACTTCTAGTGATATTGTACTTGCACCACTAGGATAGCTTTGGGAATCAACGATAGTACCGCATATGTCTCCGTCTTTTAGATAGGCGGTACCAGATGATGAAAAGGTTCCTGAATTACATAGACGGACTCTAAATACGATGTTCACTCCATCATTGTACCAATAATCCATTTGAACGGTGTTGCCTAAATAGGAAGAATTCGTACACGTGCCATACACGGTTGATGGACATGGGACATAACCACTAGGAGTAGCGTTAATATCAATATCTGCTAGTATTATTGAGGGGTACAGTACTACTAGTAGAATTGTATAAAGAATATTGTTCTGCCAAGGTTTTAGAGCTGATTGCATACTATTGTTACTCAAATGTTATTTTGATGCAAGAAATTAGATTTTATGTATATTTCGTAACTATCAAGAATGACAGGTGGAGGTACACAGATATAAAAAAGCTCGTATTCTTGCATAAGTAGCTGATTTTATGCGCTTTAAACTTGGAGAAAGAAAATGGATACAAAACAGCCTAGTTTCCTTACTCGCAAGATGAGAGATTGCCGTTATGTCGTCAGTCAAGACCATTTACAGCCTACCGTATTTTTTGTGCATGGTTATGGCGATGACCATCACCATTTTAGAGAGTTGATGGAGCTTGCTCACCAACAAGGATATAGATGTGTTACTATAGATTTACTTGGTCACGGGCAAAATGCGGGAATCGACAACGTTAACTTGGATAAGTGTATAGATACATTATCTGAGTTGTTAGAATTGGAAGGACGAGCAGTAAATATACTTGTAGGACATTCTCTTGGAGGCTTGCTTGTTCTTCTAGCCTCAATGGAGTCGAAAATCTCAGTTATACACCGAATTACCATTGAACCATCAATAACTAAAGGGGACTTTGATTTTTTCTCCTATATTCAGGAACCTCCAATTGGGAAAGGGCACAAAAATCTTCAGGTTAGGGATAAGAACAATAAGCATTTTTATCATCCAATTTATGTTCAAAATGTGCGGAGATCGAGCAAACAGGCATTACTTCAACTTAAATCAGATGTGTACAAACGATTTGAAGAACTACAATCGCTAATATTGTCATCACATTTGCCCTTTGATTACGTTTATGGTGATTCATCACCTGGACAAGAACACCGAGTTGCAATTGGAAGGTATCCAAATGTAAACGTATATCATTTTAAAGATGCAGGGCATTGGGTACATTTAGACTCTGATGATTTTAAAGCTTATTTTACAGAAACACTACAGCGAGCTTATGATTCTGATAGACCCTTCTTCTCTTAAAGGCGCAAGAGCGTATTTCACAAGTTTCGATAGACACATTGTGAAAAAATCAGCTAATGAAATGATTTTGCGCAAAAATATTGAGCGCGATCTCAAAATCCTCTTCCTAATAAAAGGTACAGTTGTATCTGCTGCGTCAAATCTGACATCAACTACGTTTGCATATGAGTTCCTCAAAGAGAACCCCATTCTTCTCCAAGAGAATCTTCTTATACCTGCTCTCCGAAAAGACAAGACTAGTCCCCTTTATTATCTAGAGAGAGTTAAGAATGTTTCCAAGGAAAAGTTCCTAGAAATGCGTCAATTTTATGAAGAATACTATACACATGCTGTGAGTTGGGAATTGCAAGACAATTCAGACTGGTTTAGAATTCAATTTCTGGAAGGTCTAAGTAACAAGGATTCTGTACTCCGTATGAACTTGGAAGGGTTAAGCCATCAACAATTAGAGACCACTTTGTTACGAATTTCTTCAATCGAAGTATTGGACAAGCCGCTAATTGAAGAAATTGCAGAGGGTTTGCCCGTTCATGAAGGGAATATTATACGGCACTTTAGAGATTTACTTTATCAGATTTCTGGAGCAAGAGTAGTTAATTGTGAAAGCGTTTTGCCTCAGGAAAATTACATTGATTATAGCATCTCTGATATAAAGAATCGGGAAACGATATTATCCGATACACAAATCTTTTGGAAGATATTTCTTGAGTTGTTTTTTGAGACGATCAACAAGCCTAAATTGCCAATAGAGGTTCTAGATTTATTATCTTTTGAAGACTTAAATCAAATTAGGAAACCCCTTTTGGAAACTGACTTCATGGAAGAATATGAACAGGTAGTACAACGAGCTGTCCAAAAGAACAGCGATATTAACTCCTCAGAATTTCTGCTTTCACTGGAAGAACTTCTGAGTATAAGAGAACGCTTAATAACGTCGTACCGTCAAATTTTTGAAAATGAGTTAGGAACCTTACTCCAGAGGAAAGGAGTCTCAAAAAGTGATTTGATAAAAACTAATTTTAATGTGGCACTGCAATATAATCCAATGGATTCATCACTGTCCTTAGAAGGGGCTATCTGTGGATTAATGAATTCGCCTACTGATTTTACTACACCTTCTTTGGTTCGACAATATGACCGACAGTTGCGAGTAAAAGTAGAGGGTACAGAAGATTTTCTCAGAACTGGTTCTTTTCAATATGAGGCTAGATTTGTTGATATGATTAAATTATTATTTGACCGAATTAATAGCCGAACATTTAGCTAAGCTTCTCTTTGAGAAATTGAATATGGCTTAGGGCGAGTTTAGCTTGTAAACTATCACGCCCGTAGATTACGGAGAAAACCTCCCACAGTTTATCAAAGTGTTTTTTTGATTCTTTGTAATCAGCATTTGCAAGTTGTAGGTTCGCCATGTCATAAAGAGACGAGAGAAAGATTGGTGAATTAAGTAATTGAGGACGTTCTGTTAATGCATCAATGTTTGGTACAAGAATAGCAATAGCTGCTTCTGTTTTTTTATGACGAGCCAATAGTTTACTGAAGAACAAGCGAGTAAGTGAATTTTCAAATATCACAATTTCTAATGACCTTCTTGGTGCATCTAATAATTTTTTATAAAGCCTTTCGGCTTCGTTACTTTTATCTTGAAGATCATACACTCTGGCTAAGTTGAAGAGGCAAGAGTAATAGCTGCCACTGGATTCTGTCGACAAAAGTTCGATCGCAGCTTTAGTAGTCCGAAGTATTAGTAACGCTTCTTCTAGTCTATACTCACTAGCTAGAAGTACAGCAAGTGTAATGCTGATTGGTGCAGCCTTCACCAGTCCTTCTTTCGATAGACCAGTAACTTTTTCTTGAAGTAGATATATTGCGTCCTTATTTTTTCCAGAATTGAAATAGGCTAATGCTGTGAGAATTAGCTTAAATCTTTGATCCTTACATTTTGCTTCATTAAGGACGGTAAGCATTTCTGTATAATCTCTCAACTCAAAATAACAAAGCGCTAAGCCTAAGTGTGCCAACTCCTGAGAATCATCTAATGATATGGACTTTATAAAATGTGCCGCCCCTAGTGAGTAGTCATACCTTTTTACTGCTGCTACACCTCTTGATACTTCAAGTTGACTAAGTGCATTGGATAAGCGATGGTAATTATCTTGCATTTGTTCAATAACCTCTTCCGTATTCAGTGAATTCTTTGACTTTTTTTCCTTTGCTATATCGAACAGGTTACTAGAGGCTATTACTTTTTTCGATTCATCTTCAATATGCTCAATAAGGAGTGTTGTTGTACTAGCATTGATAGCATTGAATTGTTGAAGGTTTCTGCTCTTTCGATCAATAGTAGTCGGTACATCAAGCTTCAAAATTTGATGTTTTACCATAAATGAGTGAACGCTTTGCTCACCAATATAAATTGCAAACATTTCTCTGAGGGTTGGGGTTCCTTGGGAACTCTTCTTAACTAATACTCTTCTCAGGGTGTCATAACTGACACTGATACTATCAAACATATAGTTCCCTTGAACTTTTGGAATACTACACAAAATTGCTTTTCGGCTATCTGATTTACATTGAAAAATGACCTCGTCAATGAATAGGCCATTAAAGGTGTCAATCTCTTTCTTCCTCCATTGGGAGGGGTGCCCTAAAGTCGTTTCAATACTAATCTCATCTGTGATTTTATCCCAAAACATTGCAATGCTAGTAGACTTCATAGTATCAATCTCTTATTTTTTATTGCAAAAAAAAACTGCAAATGTGTTGCAAAGGAATTGTAGTTAATCTCCACCAAATTTACTCTTGTTAACACGCGGCAAGTTAAAGATACTTGCGCAAATAGGTGGCCACCGAAGGCGAAACCATTAGCCGATCAAGGGTAATTATTAGGTTTCAATTTCGGTAATATGAAAACGTTTTTTTTCTTTTTCCTTTTATGTGTTGCGATTTGTACTCCTCAAATGGCGGAAGCACAAGTTGCACAGGATGACCTCGTCATGACGTTGACAAGCGATTCTGGTGATGATATGAATTCCATTGAAGAATGTGCTCCAATGAGCCGTATTATCACGGATTTGCGAGAATTCTTTAGCCCGTTCTTTACCCAAAAATATTGGATGGAGTACTTGGGGTACAATCGTTCGGCCAACAGGCGAGCAAATGTTGCGCCACAGGTGGGGCGAAGTCGTTAATCGCTAGAATAAAACTATTGGAAGCGATATTTAGAGATGAGCGGGGCATGCCCCGCTCATCTTATTTCTTTTAATTTATTAACGATCCATTGTGAGAATGGATATGGGTTAGCCTCTACACGTTTGATTAATTCATTCTTTTTCTGTAAAAAAACAATAGTTGATTCTGATGATTTATATAAATCATGGTATTTGTGATAGAACCTAAAAAGCTCTCCGAAATCCTTTAAAAATCGCTGATGGTATTCTATTAAATACCCAATTGTTCCTTTTTCCTTATCAAAATACTTTAGCTGTTGGCGATAACTATCTTTTACCTTCTGGATAGTCATTAATTCCTGTTTTATAGCTCTTTTCTTTGGATACAAAATAATATCCCTCTCAATCTCGTACAGGGTCATTAAAAGTATTTTTTTAATATCAATATTGATAAAAGCTCTATGAGCAGATTCAATTGATAATAGTTTTTCATAGCACTGTATGTATTCATTCTGCCAGAAAAGCAAATAGGCTTCGCAAAACTTGATATAACTGTTTTTTTCTGGTGAGACTAAATATTTTTTATACTCAGAAATCACTGCTTTCGCCCATTTGAATACACTCCTTTTGTTAATTGTTTGTGTTATGCCAACTAAATTTATTTCAGGCCACGGAATATCATCTTTGTAAGAAACTCCCGTAATAATCATATTCTTGAATATCGCGATTGGTAATACATACTTATTCCCTTCTAGATTTCTGCCGTGGTTTACCATTAGTACCTGTGCATAAAAGAGAGGAGCACAAAGAGATACCCGTCCAAGATTAATGGCTTTTGTACACCAATTTGTAATAAGCGATAGTAAGTCTAGATAATCAAAATCACTTAAATCGTCACTGAATTCTTTTATCATACTAATGAGGGCGAAAATGTATTTAGGTGTTACATCAGTACTATGATCCCTTCCGATAAAATTAGTGACTTCCACATAAGCGTACAGCACAGGTACGTTATTTACTAACTCTCTCTGAAGTTCAATATGGCTTGCTAAAAGGTCAAAGCTATTAGTGGGAAGGTCAACCTGTTGATCATTGAGGTAAGCATTGTAAGTAAGTTTTCTAGCATATAGTCTTAGTTTATTCAGAAGGTACAGGTACTCATTATTTTTTTCAATATCTCTCATTTTTGCAAGCACCCCTCTATTTCCGGTTAACTCATGATCCTTTAATTTATCAAAAAAATGGTGTAATTGTTCAAAGTGCTGAACATCATGATGGTAAAAGTATCCTCTCTTTTTCAATTGAAAATCAGTTTTATACGCTAAAATAGTTCGATTGATTTGGTTTGAGTAAGCGTTGGTGAGAAATATTTTTCTCCAAACTACTTGGCAAAGGTTATCAGAACTTTATTACCAATAAAGTTTCATCACAATGCTCACTGTTAGTAGAGCCAAAATCGCATTGCCATGCAAAATCGTTCAACATTATTTTTATTCTCGATCATCGGCATCATAGTCATTGTCGCCTCACTATACGCATTTAGCGGCGATAAAAAAACTATCCCTGGATCATTACCATTCTTGAAAGAATCCAATCAAGAAATTATCGAAGAATGCCTTCAAGTTGAGGTCTTAGATAAAACATTCCAATGGGATGGCAAGGTAATGGTGAGTTACACAAATATTTGTCCAAACTACAGTTTCAAGATTGGAAAAACAGGACTCAAGTATACCAAAGGTGACGATACCGAATACCTTACTCGTAAGACACCCCTGTTTATAGGAGCAGCGAGCACCGAGACGCTCGAACTCTCGATTCCATTCGCTATCAAACCCCGCGTCGCTTACGCTTTGGCCGACGATGCAAAAGCTATAGCAATCAAATAGGCACCTAGTCTTGAAGGAGGAGGGGCAAATTTTGATTGTACGATACAAAAGCCTCTTCTCCACTTTCTTTTGTAAGAATCAAAAATCTTTGCTCGATCAAGTCATTCAATATGGAGATTCCAAACAAGCCCTCCGACAACCAAGCTGCCATCGGCTGTTTCATGCTCGCCCTCGTTGTTTTTGGTGGAGCGGTTATCATTGAAGTGCTTCACACGGTTATGTACTTTGTGGTCATCGTGGGAGCAGTAGGCGGTATTGGCTTCCTATTGTACAAAGCCAGCCTTTACGACCAACGTACTGGGAATCTCACTGCCTGGATGGAACGCACCTTCGATCTCAACAATCGAGATGGATATTCTTCTTTACCTCATGGGGCAGATGAGACACTTGCGCTACCAGAGAAGGCAGAAGAGGGCAAATTGCTTATGGGGGAGTTGCAGTCGGTCAAACAAGAACTTGAGGTGCTTCACCAGCAACGCTCGGAATCGGAGCACCGGATGATACAAACTTCAAGACAGATGGCACAAGAGGCTGCTGAAAATGCTACCTACCAGACAAAAAAAGATGTGCTAGGGGCCATTTATGGCGATAATCGGATGACTATAAACGAACGGTACGCAAGGAGTGACGAGTACGAGAAACAACGCGAAGAAGAAAAATCTCGTAAGCAACGTGAGGAAATTGAGCGAGAACGCAACGAGGTAACAATGGAACGACGGTTTTTAGATCAGGATGGAAAGATTCTTGATCTCACCCATGAAGTCAGAGAAGAAGTACGCGGACTTAAGCTTGAAATCAGCCAAATAGGGGAGCGATTAATGAGGCAAGAACTAGAGTTCAAGACTGCACTGCTTCAGGTGATGCAAACCGTTTCCGACTTAAAGTCCTACGTTGATGAAAAGTTTAATTCGCTGCATATCCACATGCTGGAACAACTGACGGCGTGTAGGGAAATGATTACCATGCTCCGAGCCGAATACAAGGAGGAGATGGCTGCTACTAAGCTCCAATTCGGTAAGGAAATTTTACGTATTGACCAGAATGCAGGAACCATCATTAATAAACTCGAATCCTATCATAATGAACTAAAAAGTGTTTCCCTTCAGGTCGAAAAAGTACGTATGGAGGGGCAACGTAACAAGATGGAAACTTCAATGATGTTCGAGCGAGCAAGGACACTCTACGAGCGGAACCGTCTCCAAATAGAGAGCCATAGTAGTGAAATAGGCTTGCAGCTTAAAGAAATAGCCGTCCAACGTGGTGACTTTGCAAACGCGGTAGGCAGAGCAAAAATGACCCTCGATCATCAAGCGCATGAGCTGGATATGAACATCAAATCACTTGGTTACGAAAAGATGGGGATAGAAGCGGCCCGTAGAGACTTTCAGACACGCCAGGACTTAGAGTATCAAAAGGGGCAAATGCTAAGAAGCGAGATCGCTCATCAATCCCAAATGCTTCAGGAGAAAATGAGCAGAGGAGAGCAGTTAGCAGGACTCCAACATCAAATCCAAATGACACAAGGCAAACTGGCACATTCCGAACAGCGGTTAGGACTGCTTCGGGAAGAGAATGCGTTTGTTCGTAGAGTACTTCGATGATGGAATTTTTCAAAAACATCCTATCGGCTGAAGAGATTGCCCGATCAATCATCGCATTGCAAGCGCATGAGGATACCATTTCATTAGGAACTGTCACTGTCCCCGAACCTAAAACGGTTATTTCGTTAATGGAACTGTGGTGTCCTCGTGTTGATACTATCGTGAAATTGGATATAGAAATTAATGGTTCTCCTAGTGATAAGGCACAATACCTCAACTATCATCGTGGCTTTACTTATCTGGAATTTCTTGACCTCTTTAACGACCATATCGAAGAACGCGAATACCCACATTACCCGATCTTCAATCAATTACGCAAACGGAAGGGCGGTATCAATACCAAGAAGCAACGCTATACTTATTTATCTCGCTACCAAGCCAATGAAGATGACTACCTGGAACTCTATCTGGAAGAAAGTGGTAAGACGGTGCTCGACTTTTTCTTAGGGCAGTTAGGAAAACTATCGGCCTCATTGCCCCTCAAAAAACTCAAACAGCATACGCTAGTAGTAGCCCCTTCGGGGAGTGGGAAGTCAGAAATGCTTCGTGCTATGTTTTACCGAATGCAAACCAGATACCCGAAGTTCTCAATGGTGATGATCGACCCACATGGTGATCTCGCCCTCTCCATCAAGAGGAATATTGTATCGTACGAACAAAGAGAAAGACTGATCTGCTTTGATCCCTATCTGGACGATGGAATCCATACGCCTACTTTCAATCCCTTCGATCTAAAGGATAATTCCGAACAAAATGTGCAACACGCCGCAGAACAGTTTATCGCTGCCTTTGAAGAGGTGCTCTCTCGTGAGGGAGGCGCACCGACAGAAAACATGGTAACGGTACTTGAAAAAGCACTCTATTTTCTATTGGGAAGAGGAGGGTCGACCCTGGATACATTACTTGAATTATTATCACCTAACTCACCATTGAAAGAAGAGGCTAACGAATTCGACCCGCTTTTCGACGATTTCTTTTTCAAGCCCGGTAACAAAACCCGTGATGGCCTCTACAGCAGACTATCCAGACTTTTGACGAACCCTACCTTAAAGAGAGTATTGGGTGGTGCCAGTACCTTCGATCTGGAGCGATGCCTCAATAGTGGGAAAATTGTCCTCTTTGATCTTTCGGGATTTGGAGAGATGGCTCAAGTCACTTTTGGCAAATTCTTAATTGCCTCAATTAAGTCGTATGTACGTAAGCGTAAGAAGAATACAGGTATCCCTATTTTCTGTTTTGTGGATGAAGCTCATGCTTTGGTATCGGGTAGCTTCGAGTATATTCTCAGCCAGCTACGTGGTTTTGGATTGCACACTGTCTTAGCTACCCAATTCATAGGACAGTTCGGGGATCAAGTAAAAGATGTAAAGAAGAACACCGCCGTCAAAATAGTTGGCGGGGACATCGAAGAGGATGTAAAGGAGGTATTAAAAGTTGACAAAGACCTCAAGTTGGGGGACTACGAGTTTATCCTGAAAATGCGTAACGAAAAGCAAACCGTCTTCAAATCTCCTGATTTTCTTATCAAAAACCCCAAGGCGTACGGCATTACGGAAGAGCAGGAAGCAGAGATTGATCGTATGCAGCTAGAACGCTACTACAAAGTGACCGGACAAGACCACCATACCCCACGAAGAGAATCTCATCAACAACCCATTGATGATCGGAAAGGCCCACCGAAACCACAGTTTGACTTATATCTAGGCCATGATGATTAACCGATTCAGCCCTAAAGAAACAGCAATTCTCAAGGCGTTAGCTCGCTATAAATTTTTGACCTACGATCAAATGATAAGGTTGGGGATTGCAAATCATTCATCTAATCTTTCCACCGCCTTGAAAGGCTTGAGGGAAATGAAAAGCCCCTACGTAAAGAAGATACCTCACCGTGCCGGAATTCCGGTCAAGCATTACTTGACTAAAAAGGGGAAGGCTGCACTCGAAGAACTCTACGGTATTCCTGAAGAAGATATTCACTACCCGAAAGGTACTATACTGACCGACACTCAGGATCAGAAACATCGCACCAGCATTATTTCAATTCAGATAGAGCTTGATCTAGCTTGCCAGATAGAAGGACTCGATGTCCTTTTCTGTGACCGCTACTTCGATGTTACCGGAAACAATAAAATTGCCAGGAATCTAAAGTCCAAAACGGCTTTTCACTATACTGACTCTAAGACCGTGAAAGCCGACCTCATCTTCTCCCTCCAAACTCCGAAGCAACAGGAGTATTATGTCTTGGAACTGGAAAACGGCAAGGAAACCGCGAAGGGCGTAGAAAAGTGCATCAACCACGCTAAAGCGTTGCTGAGAGGAAGTCTGAATAAGAAGCTGGGTTTCTCTACAGGGTATAGAGTACTATGGGTTTTTGAGCATACATCTATTATGGAAAAGACCATCGTAAAGTTGCAGTCTATCCCCTTGTTCAAGCATTTACACGAATACTTCCTCTTCAAGTCATTAGATCAGATCAGTGAGCATTTTTTGTCCGGTTGGCAGAACGTCTCGTCCCGCGAAAGGAATCTCTATTATAGAGATTAGTTGAATTTCAAAACCTATCATAACCTATTGAAAACCAAACAGGTGTTCTATAATGTGGGTTATAGGTAGCATTATACATATGATTATACCACTGAGTACACCCTTTTTTCCGCTGCATTCAGTGAGAAAATGGAAAAGATCGTGGTTATATATTTTTTGCTATTCTCGATTTGTAGTACAGTCAACTATCGTATTTCAGCTTGTAAGGTTTTGCTGATTACTTAAGATAAAAGGGAAGCGAACCCGTCCAAATCATTCTGTTTCTGTTTTTGTCTATCGAGATGAAAAACTCCGTTAGTCTGATTGAGGATAGAATAGAATGCTCGGGTAATTAGTGACTGTAATAGCAACGTACTTTCCATTCCATGCCAACTTCGGTTAGTTGTGTGGTTATCATTGTAACGCTACACTTCCAATCCGGCAGGTAGCAATGAATAAGAGCAGTACAGCGGCTATTCGCATATCTCTAATAAAACCCTTACGAATCCTTCTAAGCTCCGCCCTACGACGGCGGATTTTTTCGTATTCCTTAGAATAGTACATGGCACAGGGTTAAGAAATAAAGGCGACGTTTCGCCTCCCTTAGAACTAGTTTAGGTTCAGTTCCGAAAACCTACGCGGTGTGAATCGTCTGTCTCTTTCAAATTTTAATCCGTGAATACGGACTTGAAGGAATTCATCCAAGCTGAAAGATCATCGTTCAGGATAGTCGCCATCCACATATCAAAAGAAGATTCTGTCTTGTGGATCGTATTCAGTCGCATACCGTGTCCGGTGATGGAACGGATGAAAGAACTTAGCGATCACAAGTGGGTCTTTCTCTTGGCTTTGGTCGCCGACACGCTCAAACGTTTTCAATAGCTCAATAGTCAATAACTTCATGGTTGTACAGGGTACAAAATAAAAGAGGTGGAGAACTTCATGGACCTATGGAGTGAGATCGACGAAAAAACGAGACCAGCAAAAATCAGATGGCGTAAAAAGAGACAACCCTACTCACTTGACAGTGTCTTAGAAATATCTTTTTTTGGTTGTTATTGACAAGTTCCTTATCTTAGGAATTGCTGCGAAAAATAGCAGTTTGTGACTACTATATGCCTACCAAGAAAAAAGGGTTTCAGCCAAAATAGGCTGAAACCCTTGTGTTTACTAGTCGGGATGACAGGATTTGAACCTGCGGCCTCTCGCCCCCCAGGCGAACGCGCTACCGGGCTGCGCTACATCCCGAAATGGAACAGAAAACACTAAAAGAAGTAGTTTCCATTCAGGGGAACGCAAAGAAAGAAACTTTTCTTTAACCCTGCAAGCCAAAGCCTATTTCTTTTCTTGCGGAAAGACTTGTTTATTTATCGAGTATTGGGTCGTCTCTCAGTTCTATCTGCCCGCTTACAACTTGGCCCTGGTAGTCGATCTCTACGGCATAATGACCTGCTTCTGCCCTTGTTCTACGTGGCCTTTTGCCTAATGGGTATCCGTAGCGGCCATAGGAAGCAGACATCATATCCCATAATTCCAGATAGCGATGTTCATCATAGTTTTGCCTAACTTTTACAAACTCATTATATAGCTCTGCTAGCTCGCTCCGTTTCGTTTTATCCTCAATGCTTCCTCTTAACTGGTCTATTGTTTCCAGCATAACAGAAATGTCTTTGATAGCAGGAACAGGCGGGAAGTTCAAATCCCAGTATATGCGATTGAGGCCTGGTCTGGCAGCAACTTTCCATCGTTGGCTTTCCGTCAGATTCCCTTTGACGGTAATCGTCAACGAGTCTCCTGCATTTTCGGGAGCTACCCAGCACTGGATCAGTCCGCCAGGCGCAGGGTTTTCGCCCCTAAATTCAAAATAGGGCTGCTTGCGCCCGGTATTGATACTTTGCCAACGGGTAGACCGCCGACTTGGTAGAAAGCTAAATTCTCCTTTGCTACCCACTTGCGCAAGGGCACGCAACGCACTCAGGTCATCCAATATCCAGATGCTTCGACCATGGGTGCCTGCAATAAGGTCTCCCTCGCGCGGGTGGATGATCAGGTCATGAATGGCTACCCGAGGCATATTGTTTCGCAAAGTCTGCCAATGCTTACCTCGGTCGAGGCTAAAATGTACAGCGGTTTCGGTACCTACAAAAAGCAGGTTTTCTACTTGTGGGTCTTCTCGAACAACGTAGCAACTCCATTCTTTGGGCAAGCCTTCTTGAAGTGCCTCCCATGTTTCCCCATAGTCTTCGGTAACAAATACATAGGGCTGCATATCATCGTAACGATGATTGTCTAACGTGACATAGCACCGGCCTGGTTGATGCCGAGAGGGTTCTACTCTACTTACCCAAGCACTCCCTCCGTAGGATTTTCCTGGGACCGCCTCGCGGCGAGGTACCTCGGGGAGGTTAATGCCTACTTCTTTCCATTCATGACCACCATCTCGGGTTACGTGCAGATAGCCATCATCTGTACCCGCCCAGACGACATCTGTATTCATAGGCGATTCGGCGGTGGTCACTATCGTGAAGTGATTTTCTCCGCCGGTAACACTACGCGTGAGGTAACCACTAGCGGATGGATTGCGCCATTTCGGATCATTACTGGTTAAATCAGGACTGATGATACGCCAACTTTTTCCCCGATCATCGGAGCGGAATAGATGGTTACCCGCAAAATAAACCCGCTGCGGAAGGGTAGGAGAGAGCACCAGCGGGCTACTCCAGTTGAACCGGAATTGAGGAGGTAGCTTTTGCCAGTCAGTTTCTTCGTAGAAAAACCAGTGCTCTCCGGGATCAATAGTGTATTCAATTAAAGGATCGGTCCGTTTCGGATCGAAATGATCGCGGTAATTGCTAATGGTTTGAGGGCTTGGTGTAATGTACTCGTACCCTCTGGTTTCGCGATTTATTCTTACGGCAAACCCTACGTGATTTACCAAGTAGGTTGTTCGCCAATCGGTAGGGTCTACCTGGAAATGGAAACCATCACCTTCGCCTACCCAAGTGTTGTGTTCGTTCAAAATTCCTCGACGCTCCCGGCTGTTACTTGGCCCTACCCACAGGCCGTTATCTTGTAAACCGCCGCCTACCCAGTAAGGGTCTTGCATGTCTGCACCAATGGCATAGTACTGTCCAATAGCCATGTTATTGTAAGAAAGAATAGTCGCTCCGCCATCTATACTGATCCGTAAACCTTGGTCTGTGCCCAAGTACATGATGTCACTATCATAAGGGGCTATCCACATGGCGTGATCATCACCTCCATCCGTTCGCCAACGCCGGGGCTTAAAGGTTTCACCACCATCATAAGAGATTTGGAAGTCACGCGAAACGACGTAAATGGTATCAGGCCGTGAGGGGTCAATCTCTATTTGCCCGTGGTAAAAAGGCCGCACGGCATGTTTGTACATGAAACGCCAGTGGTCACCGCCGTCATCGGAGCGATAGACCCCGGAACCAGGTACGCCTTTAGGCAAGTTTTCATCCGCTTCTATGGCTGCCACCAAAATATTGGGATACTTTTTACAAATGGAAATATCAATCATCCCCATAGCGCCGGTAGGCAATCCTTCTGTCAGTTTTATCCAAGTCTTTCCACTGTCTGTACTTTTGAACAATCCCCCTTGTTCGCCTCCGCTGGTGTAATAAAAAGGTTGCCGCAACCGATGGTAGAAGCCAGCAAAAAGGGTGCTGGTATCTTCGGGGTGCATAACGACTTCGGTGCAGCCTGTTTTACCATCTTGGGGCAGGTTATTCGTGAGTTTTTCCCAATTATCGCCTCCGTCTATTGTTTTGTACAAACCTCTTTCTCCACTATATCCCCAAAGGTGACCAACGACTGCCACATACGCAATGTCAGGATCAGTAGGGTGTAAGGCAATGTCGGCAATGTGATGGCTGTCCTCAAACCCAACCCGTACAAAACTTTGCCCACCATCGGTACTTTTATATAAACCATCACCCCAACCAGAGCTGTTGCGATTGGCAGATTCGCCAGTTCCTACCCAGATGATCTCCGGTTGCGCCTGGTGTAAAGCAACAGATCCAATGGACCCTGCGCCGTAATCATCAAAAATAGCGTCCCAGGTGATCCCTCCATTCTTACTTTGAAAAACACCTCCGGAAGCGGAGGCACAAATGACATGGCGGTAGTTGGTGCTCAATGCATCAATATCCGCAATTCGGCCCATCATGTTGGCAGGACCAATATTACGCCATTCCAAACTTTGAAAATGAGCTGGATCAGATTGAGCACTGACGAGATAAGAAATACCTAATAGGCAAGAGAAAAGGAGTAGGCGGTTTCGTTCGAGCATTTTCATTTAAAGGTACGTATTAGACCGTATTTTGAATAATAGCTTTTAAATGTGAGTATTAAAAATATTTAAAAAAATGTTAATATGATTGATGGTGTTATTGTTCAATACATTATCTTAGTGATTGATAATCATTAGATTTATATACAGGAATTGTACATGAATCTATATCCCAAAACACACCTAAAGAAGAATTTGCTATGAAGCATTTATCTATTACACGTCTCTACTTTACCTTTTTCTGTTCCTTATTCTTAACCTTTAGTCATCTTTTTGCGGGCAGTATTCTTGAGAATGCCCCTTTTACAAGACCATCTGGTGAAAATATTTCAGAGGCTGGGCCCGTCGCTGTATGTCTTGCTTATGTTTATGTAGCGGTAGGAAGCAGCTGCGATGTTACCCTAACACCAGCAATGATTGATGGAGGCTCGTCTGATGCTGATGGCGATCCACTTACCTTTAGTTTAGATAATCCAGGGCCTTACGATCCTGGTGTTTATACTGTTTTTCTTACTGTTAGTGATGGCAGTTCTACGAATCAATGTTGGAGTACCGTTACTGTCGAAGACAAGATAAGCCCCACGGCCATTTGTGTCAGTAATGTCAATGTAAGCCTGGGCCCGGACGGTACGATCACCGCCTTGCCTGAATATATTGATGCCGGTAGTTTCGACAACTGTGATATTGACCTCAGTATCAGCAGCGGCCCTACGGAATTTGATTGCTCTGATGTAGGAGAAACATTTACCCTTTTCCTAACGGTAGAAGATGTTGGTGGCAATACCAATACTTGTTTCTCGGAGGTGAGTATTGTTGATCCTGGTAGTTTTTGTGAAAACGAAGCTCCCGTTGCTGTTTGTCTAGATGGGCTTAGTGTCTCCGTAGGTGGAGATTGTGAATCACCACTATTATTTCCTGCCGATTTTGACGCTGGCTCTTTTGACCCAGATGGCGATCCGCTTACCTACAGCATAGACAATGAAGGTCCTTTCGCACCCGGTACGTATAACGTTACGCTTACCGTTAGTGATGGCAGTTTATCGAATTCGTGTTTTACGGAAGTGCAAGTTACTACTCCAAATAACACCACTTATGAATGGATTGAAACAGTAGCAGTAGCTGATCTAGATAATAATTCTGGAGATAATGGAGGATATGCTGATTTCACCGCATTAAGCACTACGCTGGCTATTGGCAATAATTATGAAATAGCGCTCACACCCGGTTACGCAGCCAGCACTTACACCGAAAGGTGGCGCGTCTATATCGATTTCAATGAGGATGGGGTGTTTTCTAACCCTGCTGAAAGAGTTGCTCAAACACAAGGAGTGGGGCCGCAATTAGCAAATATTTTACTACCAGAAGGCACTTTGACGGGTACAACCACAATGCGCGTTGTGATGAGTTATGGTGATTTTGAGAATACTTGTGACGATGATTTTGAAGGAGAAGTAGAGGATTATACGGTGGTTATTGCAAACTGTGAAGATGTGCCCGGTTGTATTTCTTATTGTGAGTCCGAAGGACAAAATACCAGTTACGAATGGATAAGAAGGGTACGTTTAAGAAGCATCAATAACAATTCTGGTGACGATGGCGGCTATGGCGATTATACGGCCCTGAGTACCAATGTGACAACCGGATCAACTTATAACATGAGATTGCGGCCAGGGTTTTCGGGCAGCTCCTACCAAGAATACTGGCGGGTTTGGGTAGACTGGAACCAAGATGGGAACTTCAGTGCTGGCGAACTAATGGTACAAGAAAATGACAACGGAAATATTATAACTTCTCTGACGGTGCCAACAGCTGCATTGGCAGGCCCCACCCGTATGCGGGTAGCCATGCAGTATAATCAATATGCAAACGCTTGCGATAATTTTGGCGATGGAGAAGTAGAGGACTATACCGTAAATGTAGTTTCCACCGCGGGATTAATAGTCTCGGAAGACGAAATAGCACAAGCGGAAACGACAAATGAGGTAAAGCAGCAATCGGTGAATAACTCAAATGATGAGTCACCGCAGTTGGCTATTGCTATTCCAGATGCCAGAACCTTGGGTTTACAACTAGCTCCTAACCCTGCGAAGGATGTCGTTAATGTTAGCGTAAATCCACTTTTTGAAGATGCGGAATTAAGGATAATAGATCAAGTCGGCCGAGTAGTTTGGTACCAAACCTGGAATGTGGATCAGCAATCACAAACGCTGGATTTACAAAGCCTTGGTTTAGCGAACGGAGTCTATTTCATAAACCTACAAACGACCACAGAAAAGATTACTAAACGACTAGTAGTTGCGAAGTAGATTGTAATTACTAAGCTGGGTTTTCGACTTTTTTTGCCAAAAGTCCAGCTTAGTTCTGGCCTGTCTGAATTTTGGCCTAAGCCAAAATTCAGACAGGCTTATTTTATTGCTTGAAAACCGTAAACGAATCAATAAACCTATCAGTAGAAGTATTCATCCCATACTCCCGACGCGTGACGGTCTGGACAGTGTAGAAACGTTGATCAGCAATGATTGCTTTGGTGCGGATGCTGCCTCTGCCATTGAGGTAGTCAATCCGCCAATAGCGATAAGGAAAAGTTTGGATAAAGCCATCTTGAGAAAACATCATCTCGCCACGAACGGATTCCAGGGCAGCCTCTTGGGTTTCGTCAAACAGTGCATTCAAAAGATCAGTACTGTCTTTGGGTAGTGCCCCTTCCGGGTAATCCACATAGCTAATCATGTAAACCTCGTTCTCCGCTTTTTCACTGGTAGGCGCAAGGTACAGCGTATGGTAGACCATCTTGCCCAGAGGTGTGTCGATACTGTCAATTTTTTCCTGAAAATCACCAGGGCTCCATACGCGAAACTTACCCTCAAAATGGGCTTTTTCTTCCCATGTCGCCTCGGCCAATTCCCAGCTTTTTAGAGGGTCAAGGGCATCATCGTCCTGACTGAAAAGAAGGTTGGTAAAGCAAAGGGTCAAAAAAAACAAAAATGATATCTTCATACTAAATGGCATACTTGTCGTAATCTTTATGGTCACATTCGTTTCTTAAACCGGTCTCCCAGGTATTTATTGTGACGTAAGTATAGACGAATAGTTACCTGAATAGGTTGTATCAGAAATAAGTGGTGCTTTTTTGCAAATTACAAGAATAAACTATACCTTAGTTTCGAAAACAAACTAAGTCTAATGATTCAAGGCTCTCATTTAAGCAAAATATACCGGGCAGGGTGGGGGAACCTCACCGATTTGTACCAGCTCACGATGGCCTACGGCTATTGGCAGCAGAAGATACATGACCGTCCAGCTGTTTTTAATCTTTTCTTCCGGGCTCATCCCTTCAAGGGGCAGTACACCGTAGCCGCAGGCTTGGCATTGGTGGCAGATTTTTTGCAGAACTTTGGTTACTCTGCCGAAGAAGTACAGTATTTGGGTAGCCTGAAAGGTGGAGATGGTCGCGCCCTGTTTTCAGAAACATTTCTACATTACCTCCAACGAATGCGTTTTACAGGTTCTGTTCACGCTGTACCAGAGGGAACATTGATGTTTCCGCATGAGCCTTTAATTCGTATTGAAGCCCCTTTGGCTCAGGCCCAATTGATAGAGACGGCCTTGCTTACGTTGGTCAATTTTTCTAGCCTTATCGCTACCAAAGCTGCTCGGATGCGCCAAGCCGCCGGAGACGACAGTCTGATTGAGTTTGGTCTACGGCGCGCTCAAGGTATCGATGGTGGCCTGACGGCCAGCAGGTCCGCTTTTATTGGTGGTTGTAATGGAACTAGTAACGTTTGGGCAGGTCAGCATTTAGGCATTCCTGTGAAGGGAACGCACGCTCATAGTTGGATCATGGTTTTTGCCGATGAATTGGAAGCCTTTCGGAAATACGCAGCTGCTTTACCTAATAATTGTACGTTTTTAGTAGACACTTACGATACGATAGCCGGCGTGGAAAATGCCATCAAGGTTGGTTTAGAACTTCAAGAAGAGGGGCACAGAATGATAGGCATTCGCTTGGATAGCGGTGATTTGGCTAGCCTCAGTAAGCGGGCCCGAGATTTACTAGACGAGGCAGGTTTCCCTGAGGCAAAGATTGTCGCGAGCAATGATCTAGACGAGCATGCTATACGTGATTTAAAACACGCTGGCGCAAAGATTACTACTTGGGGAATCGGCACTCGTCTGGCTACGGCTTATGATCAACCCGCACTGGGTGGCGTGTACAAATTAGCTGCTATTGCCAATGAGGAAGGCCAGTTAGAACCGCGTATCAAATTGAGTGACCAAGAAATCAAAACCTCCAATCCTGGTGCACAGCAAGTACGTCGATTTTATGAAAATGGCATTCCCGTGGGAGATATCATTTATCAGGTTGGACGCCCCCCTGGTGTGCTGCCGGAGTTGGTCGCGTTTAATATGGCTGGAACTATAAAGTTGCCCGAAAATGCGGAGAGTAAAGACCTCCTTCTTCCCATCATAAAAGAGGGAGAATTCTGCTATGATTTTCCTACCTTAGAGGAAATTAAAGACTTCTGTCGCACACAAATTAAAGGCCTTGAAAAAAGGGCTGACAAACCCTATGTTTATGGATTAGAGCTTCAATTAGCTGCTCTAAAGCAACAATTGATCGCTCAAAACAAGTAACTTAGGCATGCCATATACTTACGAATATCCACGCCCTTCGATCACGGTAGACTGCATTATTTTCGGTCTAGACGAATCTCAACAGCTAAAAGTCTTGTTGATTCGGCGTAAACTAGATCCCTATGCTAATAAATGGGCCTTGCCCGGTGGTTTTGTACATATGGAGGAATCCTTGGAAAATGCGGCCCGTCGGGAGCTTAAGGAAGAAACTGGCGTAGAGAATGTGTTCATGGAACAACTGTATACCTTTGGTAGTCTCGACCGCGATCCTCGTGGCAGGGTGATCAGTGTTGCCTATTTTGCACTGGTCAACCTCTCGGAACATACCCTGCGAGCGGATACCGATGCAGGAGATGCGGCCTGGTTCAGCATCAATGAGCTTCCTGAATTGGCCTTTGACCATTCTACGATTCTTCGTACTGCACTTGATCGCTTACGTGCTAAATTACGCTACCAGCCGCTTGGCTTTGAATTGCTACCGGAGCATTTTACACTTTCCCAATTGCAACAGCTCTACGAAACAGTATTGGGAGTTCCCAGTCTAAATAAGCGCAATTTTCGTACCCGCATTTTGAAAATGGGAGTGCTAAACGAGGTCGGCCGACAAACCAATGTTGCTCACCGCCCAGCAATGCTCTTTAGTTTTGATAAAGAAAAATACGAGGAACTCTTCCAGAACCGAGAGGCTGATCTCCTCAAGCGGGGCGTTGATTTCGAAATTTAAGCTTATATTTAAAAACAGCACAAAAATAAATTGAGCCTTCCTTTTCAAATAGAGAACTAAGTGGTTCATTTCGAGTGTGTTAATTTTTTGGAGAACCTCAAAGACCACGAAGTAGCTGCGAGGCGAACGTTTGATTTATTTTTTGCGCAATATGTCGTCATGAAGCTAACTTTTATCCCTACCGGACTTTTTAAACTTGATGGTGGCGCTATGTTTGGCGTCGTGCCCAAGCAATTATGGCAACGCCTGAACCCACCCGACGAGAACAACCTTTGCACCTGGGCAATGCGTTGTTTGCTCATCGAAACAGGCAGCCGAAAGATTCTCGTAGATACAGGAATTGGCGACAAACAAGACGAGCGATTTCGCTCTCATTTCCATCCTCATGGCGAGGATACGCTGATAGGGAGCCTAGCCAAACAAGGCTTAAAACCCGAAGATATTACTGATGTATTGTTAACCCACCTGCATTTTGATCACGTAGGCGGAGCGGTGAAATACAATGCAAAAGGAGCGTTGGTGCCTACCTTCCCCAATGCGACTTACTGGACCAATGATCGTCATTGGCAATGGGCGATCGATCCCAACCCCAGAGAAGCAGCATCCTTCTTGAAAGAAAACCTTTTACCGTTGAAAGAGCATGGTGTTCTTGAAATGCTAGATGTACAAAAAGATGATCTCGAATGGCTTCCGGGCATTAGCCTGCGTTATGTTTATGGCCACACAGAAGCCATGATGTTGCCCATTATTGAGCACCAAGGGCAAACTTTGGTTTATGCTGCCGATTTATTGCCTTCATCTTTCCATATCAACATGCCCTATGTGATGGCCTATGATGTACGACCGCTGGATACACTAGTCGAAAAAGCACGCCTACTAGAAGAGGCCGAAGCCAATGATTGGCTGATTGCCTTTGAGCATGATCCTCAGCTGGCAGTTACGCGCCTGGCACGCAATGAAAAAGGCCGACTGGGAGTAGGTGAGCTAACGAATTTGAGTGGTTTTAATGGATAAGGACTCAACGGCGGCTCGATTCTTTTGAATCATTGCATGATCAATATTTACCATCAATTGCCTACTCCATAAGGTTGAAATTGATTTCATGTTTTCATTTTGAGGTGTTACAATATTCCACCATTATCTATTTCAATCCTCGCTCTTTCAGTAGCTCTTCCAAAGCTTCGTTGTTTTTAGAATCGTTAACTATTTTCCAAATGAAAAACAAAGGAATTAATGTGAAAAGCCCAACCGTATTTTTCCAAATACTCCAGGCGATAACGCCAATCATAATCCCAATGGTTAGCGCACTCAAAATGGGAGCATATTTCATTTTCTTCGCTTCGGCTAGTAGTTCTTGATCTGTTAATTCTGATAGTTCTTTTTGCATGTTTATTGTTGTTTTGGTTACTCCTCAGCCCATCACCAAGCTCACCCCCATCACATACTTACTATTCTTCGTAAGCCGGAAAGGGAGGTGTGCAAAAATGTCCTGCGCAGCCTGATCGTATTCTTGCTCGTATTTGAGCTCTAATACACAGGCCATGTCGTCAATGAATTGGGTGTTGACGGGCGGGTGACTCCAGGAGAAAGGTGCGAAGTTCATCTTCCAATCAATAGTAATCCGGAAGCGTCCATCAGCGGAACCCCAGTAGGAGCGATCATAGCTATTGATTAGCACAGGGCGTAAGGGGAGGTATTGCAAAGCAGGTATTTGCTGGAACAGCGACCTTAGGTCTTTCCAGTCCGTAGAGGACAGTTTTTGACTTTCTTTAGTACCTAACTCACCGTCTTTTATCTTGATTTCGAAAACGGGGTGGGGAAGTTGAACGGCTGTTTTTCCGTACCACCTCAGGCGATGTTTACGTCGTTGAGGGTTGCCCGCCACATTTTGATAAAACTCATCAAGGGCAGGCGTGTCAAAATAGATATTATTTACCTGACGATCAGGAAATAACGGTCTAAAGCTAGCTGGATGACTCCGTAGCACCTGGGCTACCCAAGGAGGAGACAAGCCTTCGATCCGGTATTTCCTTTCGTATCGCAATTCGTTGTTCTTTGGTGTGGTCAGAGAGGGTTTCTATAAAACTAGAGCTCCTCGTGTCCTACTATCTCCAGCCCGTAGCCATCAATAGCAACACGGCGGCGGGGGTGATTGGTCAGGAGCACAATGTTTCCAAGGCCTAGGTCATGGAGAATTTGGGCACCAACGCCGAAATCACGTTGTTCTACCTGGTGGTTATTGTCTGCGACTTTTTCTTTCTTAGGCTTACTGTCATTCAGTTCTGAGAGGTGTTGCAGTATATCGTCATGCTTTTCACTGTGCCGCATATACAGCACCACTCCTTCTCCTTTTTCTGTAACTTTTTGAAGAGCTTTGTCCAGGCTCACATAGCTGTCACCCATGAGTAAGTTCAGCAGGCCATTGCTTTCCATTCCAGAATGAACCCTGACCAGAACGTTATCTTCGGTAGACCATTTTCCTCCTTTGACGAAAGCCAGGTGCAGATCATCAGTCGTTAGTTGGCGAAAAGCAATCACGGTAAATTTACCAAAACGGGTATCCAATTCGGTCGTCAGCTCTCGTTTAACCAAACGCTCATTGCGCATACGATAGGCAACGAGGTCTTTGATTGCGATAATCTTTAAACCAAAGTGTTCAGAAATCTTCATCAATTGGGGCAATCGAGCCATCGTCCCATCGGTATTCAAGATTTCTACGAGTACGCCAGCCGGAGCATATCCCGCCATTTGAGCAAGGTCAATAGCAGCTTCTGTATGGCCGGTACGCCGCAACACACCACCTGTTTTGGCACGGAGTGGGAAGATATGGCCCGGGCGAGCAAAGTCGGTAGACTTAATATTGGGATCAATCATGGCTTTGATGCCCGTCGCTCGGTCGTAAGAGGAGATGCCGGTCGTGCAACCCTGCCCGATAAGATCTATGGATACCGTAAATGCTGTTTCGTGCAGAGCCGTATTAGAAGTTACCATCATCGGTAAATCCAATTCATTGGCCCTGTTTTCATCAATTGGCGTACAAATTAAGCCTCGGCCATGAGTGGCCATGAAGTTGATGATTTCAGGCGTAACACACTCTGCAGCACAGATAAAGTCGCCTTCATTCTCTCGATCCTCATCATCGACAACAATGATGATTTCTCCAGCCTTGATAGCGGCAATGGCTTCTTCGATAGTGTGGAGGTTAAACTCTTTATTGTCGTTTTGGTGGTTGCCAGACATTGGATTTGATACCTTTAACATAGCGTATATATCCAGCCAATAAGGCCAGGTTCATGGTTAGGAAATAGCGAACGTTTCGCAATAAAGCCCAGTGTATGTGCAACTTTTTAAGACCTTCGTCAAGGAGTGGTGTAAGCACATATAAGGCTGTTAGCAGTATAAACAGTAGGGCATAAAATTGGTTGTGGAACAACAACCCTGCCGTTAACCACAGCAAAATTAACCATATTGGCCCAAGCCAACGCAAAATTTTATGAGAAAAGAATGGAAAGTTGGGTAATCCGACCGGCGGAAGCCATAAATCCGGGAAGGTAAACATGTTTTGAAGGTTACCTGCTGAAATCCGTGCTTTGCGCCGAAACTCTTCGTCAAGCTCATGCCCCACAGGTTCGTAACACAAGGCAGAAGGCTCTTTGATCGCTAATCCACCTTTGCGAAAAGCCTGTAAGGTAATGTAGAAATCATCTACAAGAAAGTTGTCAGGGACGGGCGCAAAAAAGTCGGAGCGCAGGGCATAACAGCCTCCAAAAGGGCCAATCATTTTTTTCCACAAGACCCCCTCGTAGTATTTTAAACGGCCTTCCCAGGAGATGTAACTGTTTTCTGAACCGGAAATGTCTTTTTGCAGCATACCGGTATGCAACATCTGAGCATCTACAATAGCAAGGTCAGGATGTTTAAAATGTTTTACCAAAGTAGCACAAACACCTGGGCTCATCATCACACTGGCATCAGTGATCACAAAAATGTGATCAGCCCCGGCAGGGAAGTGGCTCGTGGCTGTTGCCGCCAACTGATTAATAACGCCCGGCTTACCTTGACGTTTGGAAAAAGGGAAAAAATGTAGGTGAGTATGCTGTGTGGCATAGCCGCTGATGATCTCATTCGTATTGTCCGAGGAGTTGTCGGAACCAATGTAGATATTGATTTTTCCATGTGGATATTCCTGTTCGATCAGGCTTGTGAGCTTTTCCTCTATAACGGCCTCCTCATTATGGACAGCCATTAAGACTGAAATACGTGGGAAATGCTCGGGAGATTCGTATTGTTCGGTATCGAGTTGCTTGCCTCGTGCGAGGATAGACAACACTATCGGATAAATCAGGTAAGTGTATAGGAGCGCCAAAAGGCTCGACCAGAAAATACATTGTAGAAAAAGGGACATAAGCATCAAACCGTCTCCACCAAGTGATTGGTATAAGCTTCCATTACCCGGCTGGCAATGTGAAGGCTTTCATATTCTTCGCAAACAAAACGCTGGGCTTGTTGCCCTATATCGGTTAAGCGCTGATCAGTCCCCAGGACATAGCGTAAGCTTTCAACATATTGATCAGGAGTATTCGAAACAAGAACATCTTCCTGGTGGGTAGCAGTGATGCCTTCCAAGCCAATACTCGTAGAGATAACGACTTTTCCAAGCGCCATTCCCTCTAGAATTTTTGCCCGCATTCCGCTACCAGAAAGTAAAGGTACGATCATCATGGGGTGTTGGTTAATAAAGGTAGCAGAGTCGGGGACCTCTCCGTGAACAATGATGTTTTTCTTTTTTAGCTGTAGCAATGATTTTGGTGTATTCCGGCCGGCAATATGGAGCTCTAACTGGGGAAACTCTTTCTGCACTAAAGGCCATACCCGCTGAATAAACCATTCAAGGCCTTCCAGGTTGGGCATCCAGTCAAGGCTGCCAATGAAAGATATACTAGGATTTTGGTTACTCAGGGGTTCCGTTTCGCCAAAGTGCTCAACGGAAATACCGATGGGGGTAACTACTGCTGGTGTTTCACATCCCAAGTTGCGGAAATACCGCAAATCCCTTTCTGTAATAGGAAGTAAAATGTCGTAATCGCGTAAGGCTTGCGTCTCAAAACGCCGTAACTTTTTAGTAAGGTGCCGTAAGTACCAGCGCTTGAGGCCATTGTTGGTATGGCTCGTGATGCGTTCCCATATTTCGTGTTCCACATTGTGGGCCCGCATACTTACAAGTGCTTGTGATTTGGCCCTGATTGTGGGTATGTAGGGAGCCAGGTACAAGGTTTCCAACTGAACAATGTCATAATTTTCCGCCTCCAACATCTCAGATAGTTTTTGAGAAAAAGCTGGAGAAACAAAACGGGAAATATGATAAGATTCCTCTGAAAACAAATTGAGAAAAGCAGCAGCGGGTTTCAGTCGATTATCAACGCCAACAGTTCTAATGGTTTTGAAGTGGCTGGCTTCAGGTGGATAAGTGCTGGCTTTGAAAAAATGCTTGCTGGTATTCATTGCCAGAAGGCTGACCTCACAGCCCAATTCACTAAGCGCACGACTAAGTGTATGCACCGCAATAGATTCTCCGTCTTTAAGCGGATAAGGAAATTTTTTGCAGAGTAGTAGAATCTTCATGCGTTGGCTTTGTACGATAGTTGCTTAGATATTGAGAAGGATAATCAGTAGTACAATGAACCAATAATTATCCTTCTCTCTTAACTATCCCGATAACGAAGTTTTTGAAACTTGTGTCCAAAAAATCAGTCGGGATATACCGACCAAAGTAGTTAGGACAAAGGCCCAAACTGCTTTAAGATCGGTATAGCTTTTGGGAGGTGCAAGGGTTACGCAGTGTTGTTACTTGTTGTCAGATGGCTGCCAAGTATTATTAGAACGGTCGGTATCCAACATCCGTCCACTTGCGTCCACTTCAATTGAGCGGATATTTTTGAAAGCGATATCCAAGGTTAATTCATAAGTGGGATTGGTCCAAGGCCAGTCTGGAGCAAGATTATAGGTTTTTCCACCTTCTGCTTGCTTGGCACCACGCATAATGCCTAGCGGGATAGTGTAAAGCACCTCGTCACCATTGCTCATGGTTACCGTTACATCAACGGGCATAGGCATGGTGCCTAAATTCTTTAAACGGACGATGGATGTCTTTTTCTTGCTTCCTTCGTCGGCTCCCTCTATAGCATAGTCAGGCAAACGGGTAGTGTATACAAAGTACTCTTTGAACCAGTCCAACTCCATGCCTGATTCCTTTTCCATGACCCGAATCACATCGTTAGGATTGGGGTGCTTGAATTTCCAGGTGTTAAAGTACCGAAGAAAACCCGCCTTAAAAGTTTCCTGACCTAAAATGTATTGCAGTTGGTACAAAAACAAAGACCCTTTTACATAAGAACCTACGCCATAAGCGGCATTGGTAGAAAAGTGATCAGCGTGAATACTGAGCTGTTCGTCCATCCCGGATTTTACAAAATTGATAAAGCCGGTTACATTATTCAAATGAGGATCAGCTACGGCTTCTCCCTGGATGAGCCCTTCCTGGCGGAGGTGGTTCATAACCTCATCCGAGGCGTAACTTGTGAACCCTTCATCCATCCATGCATAGAGGCTTTCGTTGGTGGCCAATACCATTTGATACCAAGAGTGCATCAACTCGTGTACCGATACACCTACCAAGCTGTTGAGGCTCCGCTCACCGGTAATAAGGGTACCCATTGGGTATTCCATACCGCCGTCACCACCTTGAATAAACGAATATTTCTTATACGGGTAATACCCGTAGTTAGCGTTGATAAAGTCGAAAGCTTTGTCCATAATTCCAGGAAGAAGCTCCCAGTTGGTCGTCGTGGCATCGCCTTCTTGGTAATAGAAGTGGAGTACAGTACCATCAGCACGGGTAAGGGTAGTGTGCTTGTAATCAGGGTCAGCAGCCCACATGAAATCATGAACCATCGGTGCTGAGAAACGGTAAGTACGAGTTTTGCCGGTTGCGGTACCAGCCTTACCATCATTATAGGCGCCACCAATTTCTTCTTTGTTTTGCAAATAACCGGTACCACCAATAAGGTAGTCTTTGTCGATGGTAATATTTACATCAAAGTCACCCCAGATACCATGGAACTCACGACCAACGTATGGGTTGGCATGCCAGCCCTGGTAATCATATTCCGCTAGTTTTGGATACCACTGGGCCATAGAGTAAGAGATGCCTTCGCGGTTATCACGCCCTGAGCGGCGAATTTGTACAGGTACCTGAGCATTGAACTTCATCTTCAGTTCGGTACTCGCTCCTGGAAGGATCGGGTTGGGAAGATCAACCTCCAGGATAGTTCCTGCAACAGTAAACGTAGTAGCATTGCCATCCTGGGTGAGCATTTCTATCTCGTGGTAGCCAATTTCATTAGGTTTTAGCCCCTGAATTCGGTCTGCTACCCGAGAATCTGCATCCCGAATGGTACGAGAGCGGATATCCATCATGCTATTAGGTTGGAAAGCATTAAAGTAGAGGTGATAAAAAACGCGATTCAACGTGTCTGGTGAGTTGTTCGTATAAATAATGGTTTGATCGCCCGTGAATTGATGCTTGTTTACATCAAAGTCGATGTCCATATTATACTTTACTGCTTGTTGCCAATAATTGGCCTGTGCAGAGAGCAGAGAAGAAGAAAAAAGAACAACAAGTGAAGTGTAGAGTAGTCTTTTAAAGCC
This sequence comes from Lewinella sp., assembly GCF_050633125.1. NCBI lineage: Bacteria > Pseudomonadati > Bacteroidota > Saprospiria > Saprospirales > Lewinellaceae > Lewinella > Lewinella sp. Next base: position 24,498 of record NZ_JBOEFX010000095.1, on the reverse strand, counting down.
CATATATATTGTGTTGCGTTTTTACCTTAACGTTTAAAAATGGTTTTTAATACGTCTTCCCTGATGGAGACAGTGAAAAAATGCTAGCGGAAGATTTGGTGAACCAATTGCTCGGCCTTATCTAGTTGATTTTCTGTCATTTCCGCAGTGATCTTCCCTTGAGGGAGATTGAAAGTATTGTTCAGTAATTCTCCAGATGGTGAGAAAACATTAACAGGATGCTCAAAAAAGGCTTCGGCAAACATGCCTTGGTTTTCTTCAATAGTAAGAAACTCCACGAGGTTGATGGCATAATTCCGATAAGGAGCATTGTTTAAGATGCAAATAGGTGTGATGTTATAATAATTGTTTTCATCATTGTCGGTAGGAATCTCCATCTCTAAAGCTGCCAGTGATTTAAACATCTCCGGATTGCCGGAATGCTGGTAGCGAAGAAACTCTGAACCATTGATAAAAGCAATGTCGGCATCTCCTCTGAGTACGGAGGAGATGGCCTCCCAATCACTGCCCTTAGGAGCGTGGTTGAGGTTTTGTTTCAGGGTCTCCAGATAAATACGTGCGGGTTCTTCTCCATGAGCAGCGATCATTCCGGCCACCATACTGATGAGCCCACTACTATCCGGATGAGCCATTGCAACCCGGCCTTGGTAACGAGGATCAAGGATGCCGCCATATTTGCGCATTTGGAGTATGTCTACTCTGTCAGGGCGATAAACAAAACTCATCGTCCACCGGGTCACTCCCGCCCAATAACCTTCGTTATCCACATAGCGAGAAGGAACATAATCACCAAAGGTGCCCGCATTATAAGGCGAAATCACACCTGCCTTTTTCAACTGATGAGCCTGGTAGAGGTCCTCTAAAATAACAAGATCACCTTTAAGTGGACCTTTTTGAGCCAGCTCCACCACGTCTTTGCCTTCATAGATATAAACATCTACCCCTTTGTTGGCTCTGGTACGAAAGGTCGTCAATAACTGCTGATCCTGTACCAGGTAACGGTGAGATAATAAAGCAATATTCTCAGGGTTACTGCTTGCTGCTGCTGGTGGAGTACTGGTAGCCGTATCTGGCTTGCACGCAGAAACTAAACAGTAAATAAGTAAAAAGACAAGAATATTTTTCATAGCATCCATGATGTATCGAAGGGCATTTAAAATTTTCTCCTTCTCTGGCTATCAAAGAATAGCAGAGAATCATTTTTTTGCGATGGGCAAAGGTAAACTTTTCATATCTTTGCAGCGAACCATTTTGTATTTTAGTATTATGAATAATCAGCCCTCCAAAAGTTTAATCCTGGCCATCGTATTAGTCCTCTTTGCTGTTCTCAGCCGGATTATCCCTCACTATCCTAATTTTACGGCCTTAGGTGCAGTCGCGCTTTTTGGTGCTTCACAGCTTAAGGATAAATGGCAGGCTTTATTGATCCCTTTGGTTGCCCTTTACCTCAGCGACCTCTTTATCAATAATATCATCTACGCTGATTATTACAATAACTTTGTCTGGAAAATCAGTCCTTTCGTATACATTGCATTTGCAATGATCATGGGCATCGGCTGGTGGCTTAGAGGCCGTGTCAAGACAGGCAATGTCATCAAAGCCAGCCTCACAGCCTCGGTCGTTTTCTTCCTGCTCACAAATGCAGCCTCTTGGCAGGTTTCTCCTTTGTACACCAAGGATTTTACCGGCTTTATTGCCGCTATCGTAGCAGGTATTCCCTTCTTCTGGAGTACCGTAGCTGGTGATTTGTTTTACTGCGGAGTGATCTTTGGCGCTTACGCTTGGTTTCGCCAGCAGTACCCAGCAAAACTGGCTTAATAGCGCTTTTTCTTATGTCTCCATTGGTAGAAGGCCGTGATTATTATCTGGAAAACGGATTAATGGTCCTGACAGCCTATTTCCTTAAACAACGTGGTTATTGCTGTGGCAATGATTGCCGAAACTGTCCCTACAAGGAAGACAGGGCAATCGTGTGCAGTAAATTTGGAAGAGAGTAGGCGTTTTATGGGGGCCATGCCTTCTCCTGACTGCATCAGTCAGGAGAAGGCACCGGGCTGTCTGTCGCTACCGCTCCTGCCCATCCCCGTCCCTTGTCTTCCTCTCCCGATGGATCGGGATGCGGCGTGTTCCGGCCTGCTGGCCTACACATTGGGCGATGACAAGCAGGTCACCTAAGGTGCGACCTCATCCGAGGTCGATCTGATTACACTATCATTGTTTTCTACCAATAGGGCATCTCTCCGAGATACTTTTGGGAGACCTTTAATTATTCTAGTCTTACCTTATAAATATAGGTTTACCTAAAAGCGTGTCCATCAACCATCTAACCTATTCCTCCTCCTCCGGATACGCCACCCTCACATGGTAAACGCTCTTCATAATCTGGCGGAAAACCATGCGGCATTGTTCCAGCTCTCGGAAACTGATCACCGAGTCTTTGAGTTGACCCGTTTTTTGTTTCCCTTCGATGATTTTGTCAATCAAATTATAGAGTTCCTCTTCCGTGGGGTCTTTCAAGCTTTTGCAGGCTGCTTCAATCGAGTCGGCAATCATTAGGATAGCTTCTTCCTTACTACGTGGTTTTGGGCCAGGATAGCGGAAGTGTTCTTCTTCGTCCTGTCCGTTTTCTTGCTCGTCATCATCAAGATACTTACGGTAAAAATATTCGGTACGGGTATCTCCGTGATGGGTTCGGATGAAATCAATCAACAGCGGAGGCAGTCCGGCTTTTTTGGCCATTCTTACACCTTCACTGACGTGCTCAATAATTATTTCGGCACTTTCCAACGGTGTATTTCCTTCATGAGGGTTACGGCCCGATTGGTTTTCAATGAAGTATTCCGGATTCTTGATTTTACCAATATCGTGGTATAAAGCGGCTACTTTTACCAGCAAGGGGTCAGCTCCAATACGTCGGGCAGCTGTCTCGGCAAGGTTGCCAACCTGCAGCGAATGCTGTAAAGTTCCTGGTGCTTTGAGGGCCAAATCCCTCAACAGAGGCTGGTTCATATCCATCAATTCTACCAGGGTGATGGGGGATACGAACCCAAAAACACGTTCGAGTAACGGGATCAAAGGATAGGATAGGAGGGTCAAAAACGCATTGAGGAACAGCCACGTGTAAATGGACCAATCAATCGCACTGAGACTGTTCTCCCGGATAAGTGCCAGCCCCAAATAGCCAATCGAATAGGTGAGGAAAATATACAGGATAGCATAGAAAAAGCCTGACCAGTCCCGCGTATTTATGCTACTTAAAACAACGACCATTCCCGCCATGATCTGAAGAAAAACAAATTCAAAGCCCAGTGAAAAAAGAAACCCGGTAAGTAATACAATAATGATGTGGGTGAAAAGCGCCAATCGCTCATTGTAGAATGTTTTGACGACAATGGGCACAATACAAAAAGGAATCAGGTAACTATTGAGTCCTTCGGTATTTTCAATCAGGTAAACCAGATAACTGAAGATCACCAGCCAAATCAGGATGAATAACAGTTTCGGTAAACGATTATAGACGAGTGGAGCATACTTACGCAGGTAAAGTGCCAGAAAGAAAAGCACCAGCAGGGTGAGGATGAGATACCCGAAAAAAATGTTAGAAATAGACCGTTTGGAAATAACTTGCTCTTGATACTCCTGCTCGAAAGAATACAAGGCCTGGTAGAGTTCCTCTGTGATAACACTGTTTTTGGTAATAATCACTTCCCCCTTTTGAACAAGCCCACGAGAGGTGACAATTTTCCCAAGCGCATCGTCGAGAATTTGTTGAGTCCGATCACGACTGTAGAAGATATTAGCCTGTAATTGGTCTTGTAGCAGCGGCAATAGAAATTCTGGTTCAGATAGCGAACTGTAGGGGAGCGAGTCTGTGATAAGCTCGATAGCAGCCTTGAGGTTGAGTACGTTTTCGAGGGTCTGATCCTGATAGGTGTTGCCTCGTAGCACGGTGATAACCTCTCCTTGCGCTATGGTTTTCTGATTACCATCGAGCTTGATAATACCCCGTTGAAAAATGCGATCCAGAAATGCCAATCCGTAATTGAGGTATTTCTGGGCTTGGAGAGGGACATCTCGAAATTGAGCACTTTTTTTAGCCTGTTCAAGCTGCTGTTGAAACTGGTCGGAGAACGCTACTTTTCTTTCTTTGGCAATATCGGGATCCAATACAAAGACAGGGGCAGAATGCTGAACAACCTCTTGGCGTTCGTTTGCCAGTTCCTCCTCTGTTTTGCGGATAGCAAAATCGAAAGGGGCTTCCAGGTCTTCGTAGCGCCAGGTCTGCTGTTTCTCATATTGGTATTTGAAACGCAGATCAGCGGGGAATAAAAAACTAACGGCCACAGCAACCAGCACGAAAGCCAGGGGGCGAAAAGCAGCGGGTAATCGCTGGATGGTACTGGGTTTACTGTTATCCATTAAACAAAGGTAGTAATTTCTCTGTGCGAAGAACTATTGAATTTGCGGATATAGACTTACCTTTGTCCAACATGGATAACAGTCGTGTAATAATGGATAGCGAACGTTTTGGTCTTACCATTCGTCGCTTGTGTCATCAGCTGATTGAACGGTATGATGACTTCTCTAGTACCTGCTTGGTAGGCGTTCAGCATCGAGGCGTATGGCTCGGTGAGGTGATCATCGAAGAGTTGAAGCTGCTTGGCATTGATGATCTTAAATTTGGTAAGCTGGATATTACCTTTTACCGAGATGATTTTCGAACAAGAGAGAAACCACTCAAAGCCAATCCTACCCAAATGCCTTTTTTGGTAGAAGAAAAAGAAGTTGTTCTTATTGACGATGTTCTTTATACAGGGCGAACGATTCAGGCAGCACTCACGGCACTTAACAATTTCGGACGCCCTCGTTCGGTAACCTTATTGACGATGGTAGATAGGCAGTTTAATCGCCATTTACCAATTCAGCCCGATTTCGTGGGGATGCGGGTAGATGCCCTCGATGATGCCTACGTAAGTGTAGAGTATCAAAAGCATCACGGACAAGACCAGATTATACTTTTTCCACAAAAACCGTCAGAGGACTAAATGGCTACGATTCAGCAATTGAGTACCCGGCACGTACTGGGCATCAAATATCTCACAGCAGCAGATATTGAGCTTATCTTTCAAACGGCAGAAGAGTTCAAAGAAGTTATTAATCGCCCCATCAAAAAGGTGCCCAGCTTGCGGGATATTACGGTTGCCAATCTCTTTTTTGAAAATTCTACCAGAACGCGCATATCCTTTGAATTGGCAGAAAAACGACTTTCTGCGGATGTGGTGAACTTCTCTGCTTCGTCATCGTCCGTCAAGAAAGGGGAAACCCTGCTGGATACGGTCAACAATATCCTGTCGATGAAGGTCGATATGGTAGTTATGAGACACCCTGCACCAGGGGCTCACCATTTTCTTTCTCAGCATATCAATGCCAACATCGTCAATGCGGGCGATGGCACTCACGAACACCCCACACAGGCGCTTTTAGATGCCTTTTCAATGCGGGAGCAATTGGGCGACCTAGCCGGGAAAAAGATAGCGATCATTGGCGATATCCTGCATTCCCGAGTAGCATTGAGTAACATTTTTTGCTTGTTGAAAATCGGTGCTAAAGTACGGGTCTGCGGCCCACCAACCTTGATTCCAAAATACATCAAAGACTTGGGCGTAGAAGTCTCTTATGACATTCGGGACACCTTGCATTGGTGCGACGTGGCCAATATTCTCCGTATCCAACTGGAACGGCAGGAGCTTAAATTCTTTCCATCACTGCGCGAATATGCCCAACATTTTGGCGTCACGAAAGCTTTGTTAGACGAATTGGATCATCCTATCGTAATCATGCACCCCGGCCCAATTAATCGCGGCGTAGAAATCACTAGTGAAGTGGCTGATTCCGATCACAGCATCATTCTCCAGCAAGTAGAAAATGGCGTGGCGGTAAGGATGGCTATCTTGTACCTGTTGGCAGCCACGCGGTAGAAGGATCAAAAATATTTAAGTAGAAACTTTTATAAATGTTCTTACCATCTCTAGGTAAGAGAAGATCGTTTTTTTCTATTAAGTAGAAACAGAGCACAAATTAACTTCTATGAGAGATTACGTAAAAATGCCATGTAAAAGCTTCGTTCTATTCTTTTTACTTTGCTGTCTCGGAAACGCCCTGTGGGGGCAGGAACAGCCCTCTACGGATGCTGGTTTTACGGATTTTAAACTAGAGAACGGCCTCCGGGTTATTGTGCTCGCCGATACCAGTAGCCACCGTTTTTCGGCGGATCTAGTCGTTGACTATCCACTCGTACAAGAGGGAGAGTACAAAGGAGTGAGCGAACTTGTTCAGCGGTTATTGCCTGCTGGGACAAAGATGCACACCGAGGCAGAAATTGATTCTCTGTTAAAGGCATTGGACTGTAGGTTGACTTCAGGGCGTGCAGAGCTGCTGTTATCGGCACCCTCTGATAATAAAGAGGGCGTTTTGGCATTGTTGGCAGAGTTGATTCAGCAGCCCACTTTTCCAAAACCAGCGTTAGACAAGCTAAAAGAAGAGTTTAATGGTGATTTAGAGNNATCATTGACCAATCTGGTAATCTGTTCAATCAATTGTCTTTTGGTACAGATCACCCCTACGGAGAAAGGATGTCGAAGAGTAGTGTAGCCAATGTAACACAGGAAACGTGTCAGAATTTTCACAAAAAATACTATCGCCCCATTGTTTCTTATTTGGTTGTTTCCGGGAATATTCAAGCAAAAGAAGCACGCTTTTTAGCGGAGGAATATTTTGGAAATTGGCGTGGTCAGGGAGGAATGTTTGCGGCTTTTTACAATCCAGCGCCTTTGCCTGAGAGCACGAGGCTTAGTTTTGTTAATGTTCCTTCTGATGAGTATGTTAGTATCGAAGTTGGCTATGCAATTCCCTTACGGCCCAGTTCTGAGGATGTACTTAAGATGGCAGTTTTAGAGCAACTTTTAGAGGCAAAATTAGCTGAAGCAACATGGAATGAGTACGATGATATCGTAACAGTCATTCCTGATCAGCATTTGGGTGTTTTGAAGGTTGCCCCAGGCGTTCTTCTTCCTGAAATGGCAGAGGATGCGATAAAGGACATTTTAGCCGCCCTCTCAGTCTTTAGGAACCAATTGGTTACCAAAGAAGCATTGGCTAATGCCAAAGCATCTCTGATTAGTCAAGCGATGAAAAACCAGGAGTTATTATTCCATCAAGATAGCAAAGCAGGGAGAGCACTTTCTATTGTCCAGTTCAAGTTGCCCCGCAATTATTATAACGACTATTCACAACAGATAAACAATATTACTCCTTCCGAAATTCTGGAAGTTGCTCGGGAATATCTCTTGCCAGGACGGGCACATATTGTAGTAGCTGGAGACCAAGCCATTGCACCCTCTCTTGCGCAGTTTGCGGGAGATAAGAAAGTACATTATTACACAAAGCAAGGTGTGGAAATGGAAATGGTAGAAATGGGGAGTGTTACAGAAAATGTTACCGCACAGGGAGTTATAGAGAAGTATTTGTCAGCTATTGGAGGACGGGAACGTCTAGCAGCGATTACTGATTTTCAAATGGAAGCAGAGGCTAAACTCCAGGCGGAAACAATGATCATGACGCGCAGCAAGAAAAATGACGAGATGTTTTTTGGAGAATTCCGCATCGGTGATCTTGAACTAGCTAAGATTGTTTTTGATGGAAATAATGCCCGTATTACCAGAACAACTATCCCAAAGGAAATAACAGCGGAAGATTTGGAGATGTGTCGTTCGTTGGCCATCATTTTTCCTCAGTTAAGGTACCAAGAAGAAGGCGTACAGCTGAAACTTACAGGTACTGCGGTATTGAATAGGCAAAATGTTCATTCCATTGAAGTTACCAGTCCTTCAGGAAGACAATCTACCCATTATTATGATAGCAGAACAGGTTACCTGGTACGTACAGTAGGCGGTATTGATGGAGATGGGGTTGTAACAGATTTTTCAGATTATCGGGCCATAAATGGGGTGAAGTTTCCACATCAAATCATCATGACCGGTGGCTTTATAGAAGAATCTTTATTTTTTCAGGTGACCACTTTAAAAGTAAACCAAGGAATCTCGGATGACCTATTTAAAGTAGAGTAGAAAATGGCTACAGGGAATAGTTTTATTTCTTATTGACAAAAACTACCTTCGCAAATAGCCAATTTAACTAACCAATGATCCAAATTTTTGTAACCGGAGGTACTTTTGATAAAGAGTACAATATGATTACCGGTGAATTGTTTTTCAAGGATACGCATTTAAGCAGTATGTTTGAACGCGGCCGTTGCACCCTCGATATTGATCTGAAAACCCTGATGATGGTCGATAGCCTGGAAATGACGGATGACGATCGAAGTATTATCTTACATAATTGTCGCCGGTCGAAAAGCAAAAATATCTTGCTAACCCACGGAACCGATAAAATGGTTGCTACAGCTACTTATTTGGCAGAACAAGGGGTTGCTGATAAAACAATTGTGCTGACGGGGGCTATGATTCCTTATGCTTTTGGTACTTCTAGTGATGGATTCTTTAACTTGGGGAGCGCACTGGCTTTCGCCCAAATGTTGCCTCCAGGAGTTTATGTGGTGATGAATGGCCGGTACTTTGATTGGGATAAGGTGCGCAAAAACACAAAAACTGGGTTTTTCGAAGAAATTGAATAAGAAACAGGACAAGAATAAGTTGAGAAAAGGGTCAACTTGTTTTTTGCGTAATAAGAGGCATGAGTTATCAGAAAATATTAGCGGACGTCAAAAAGAAGCAATTCGCTCCTATCTATTTCCTGCATGGCCAGGAGAGCTACTTTATTGACCTGATTGCAGATACGATTGAAGAACATGCACTGGCCGAGCACGAAAAAGCCTTCAATCAAACCATCCTTTATGGGAAAGATACAGACAACTTGCAGGTAGTAGATGCTGCTCGCCGCTTCCCTATGATGGCAGAGCGCCAGCTGGTAATAGTGAAGGAAGCCAAGGAGATGAAATCGCTTAAAGACCTTTTGAGCTATGTGGAAAAACCCAGCCCGACGACGGTATTGGTCATTTGCCATAAGCATAAAAAGTACAACTTCAATTCGAAGTTTGGCAAGGCCGTCAAAGCAAACGCTAACATCTTCGAAGCTAAACCCCTCTATGATAATCAGGTGCCCGATTGGATAGCGGATTATCTGCGCAGCAAGAAGCTAAAGGCCGGGCCAGCAGCAGCTGAATTATTGGCAGAATACCTGGGCAGCGACTTATCTAAAGTCGTGAACGAATTAGATAAACTGGCGCTCAATCTTCCCCCTGATTCTGAAGTGACCCAGCAACTAATCGAGCAACACATTGGTATCAGCAAAGACTATAACGTTTTTGAGTTTCAAAAAGCCCTGGGCGTTAGGAATGTGCTAAAAGCCAATCGGATGGTGCAATATTTCATTGCCAATCCGCGCAAGAATCCTATCCAGGTAGTTATTGGTAGTTTGTACAATTACTTCAGTAAAATTTACCTTTTTCATTCTGTTGCTCGCGCTGCGGAGCCGGAAATCTTGCAAACGTTAGGTTTGCGCTCCAACTTCTTTCTCAGAGAATATCGAGGTGCTGCTCGCCATTACCCACTTAGCAAGGCACAAGAGGTCATCCACATCCTGCGTGAGTTTGACCTCAAAAGTAAAGGGGTTGGCTACAACGCAACAGGCAAGCCGGAAGGAGAGTTACTAAAGGAAATGACTTGGCGAATATTGCATGTTTAGCATTGTGGGGAAAGACCCTAGGGTATGAAAAACCAAGAAGAATGCTGGATAACCGATTGTTGAAAATATACTTCAAACCAAAAATATTCGAACAAAATGGGCGAAGCAGTATCTACAAATATATTGGCATTAATTTTTTCAAAAAGTATTTACCAACAAGTGGAGATTTGATCTACCGATATGTTGGGAAAAGACATTTGAAGTTCGACTCATCCGATAGGTGTCAAAAATTATTGAGATTTGAAGTTCAAACAAGGAAATGGGAGTTTAGACATATTATTGGGATGGTGTTCTTTTTGATAATAGCCTTGATCATAAATAAAGAATATAAATTGATTGACTATTTAGTTGTAGGTGTTCTGTTTTTGCTGGTAAACATTTACCCAATTTTACTACAGAGACATAACAGGATTAGGATAATAAGTTTATTAAAAAGACAGCAGCATGTTTCTCCTTATGATTAGTTTTTAAAAGAAAATCAAGCTCATCCTTGCATAAGTCAATCCTCGTACCTTATATTTGGCGCTATAATTATTTACAATGAATTTGTGTAATCAAAACAATTGGTGGTGGCATTCTATACATTCTAACCAGAGTGAATAGGCTGCTCGTGTATTTGTTTACACTATGAAAATCGGCTTGTCGTTCACTCGGCAAGCCGATTTTTATTTTATCAGATGATCATAATCTTTAGTGCAACATAGATGTCTACAACAAAAAAAATAGTCCTAAAAGTGAGCGTCAGCAGGATGCTCTCTGATACGCTTACCCCCGTTTCGCTGTATCTGCGTTTGCGCGATCATTACACCGATCCCGTTTTGCTGGAAAGCAATGATATCAGTAACAAGGAAGAGTGTTTCAGTTTTATTGGCTTGGATACGCTGGCTAGCTTTCAGGTACAGGCTGGAGTTGTGAAAACCCAGTTTCCTGGAGAAGCAACGAATGCTCGCCCTTTGGCAAAGACAGAAACGGTAGCGGAAGAGTTTAAGGCTTTTCTCAGTCACTTCGAGCCGCAGGGGGATACGCCTTTTCGAGGGTTTAATGGCCTCTTCGGGCATACTGGTTTCGATGGTGTACAGTATTTTGACACCCTCGAGTTTCCGAGAGAAAAACGCAAATTTGACCTGCCGGATTTACGTTACCATCTTTACCGCTTTATTCTGGCCATCAATCATTATAAAGACGAGTTGTACTTGCTGGAGAACCGACTTCCTGGCGAAGAAAGCCGCCTGAATGAATTGCAAACTCGTATCAATAGCCCCCAGTTTCGGGTACACCCTTTTACCTTGAATGGGGAAGAAACCAGTAACCTTACCAATGAGGAGTTCAAAAACCTGGTACGAATTGGCAAAGAGCATTGCCAGCGGGGAGATGTCTTTCAGATCGTTTTCAGCCGACAGTTTCAACAGGCTTTTCAAGGCGACGAATTTCAGGTGTATCGTGTCCTCCGTTCTGTAAACCCTTCTCCCTACCTCTTTTATTTTGATTATGGAGATTACCGCATTTTCGGATCTTCCCCCGAGGCGCAGATGGTTATCCGTCATGGGCAGGCCAAGTTGAATCCTATTGCGGGAACCTATCGCCGTACCGGAAACATGGAGGAAGATGCACAGGCAGCACAAGACTTAAGTGAAGACCCCAAAGAAAATGCCGAACATATCATGTTGGTCGATTTGGCCAGAAACGACCTTGGTCGCCACGCCCATGATGTGCAGGTGCGAGAGTTGAAGGATATTCATTATTACAGCCATGTGATTCACCTGGTATCTACCGTTACCGGGGAATTGGGCCCAGACAGTAATCCTATTCAAATTTTTGGGGACACCTTTCCGGCGGGGACACTCTCGGGAGCGCCTAAGTACAAGGCGATAGAATTGATCAATCGTTACGAGAACCAAAACCGCTCCTTTTATGGTGGCGCTTTGGGCTATGTAGATTTTAATGGCGAAATGAACCAGGCGATTGTTATCCGCTCGTTTATGAGTCAGAACAATAAGCTGTTTTATCAGGCTGGTGCTGGCGTTGTAGTGGCTAGCGATGAAGAAAAAGAATTGCAGGAAGTCAATAATAAACTCGGTGCGCTTAAGCGAGCACTAGAGGAAGCGACAAAAATCTAGTAGCTGATTCCAGTACCCTTTTTACCGATCCAATAATAGAAATATGAAAGTTTTAGTGCTTGATAATTATGATTCCTTTACCTATAACCTGGTACAATACGTACAGGAGATACTGGAACGGAAGGTTGACGTCATTCGTAATGATGCCATTACGGTAGAGGAAGTCGCAGCTTACGATGTGATCATTCTTTCTCCGGGGCCAGGTTTGCCCGAAGAAGCGGGTATTATGCCTGAACTGATCAAACGATATGCGGGAGATAAGTTTATCCTTGGCGTTTGTTTAGGCCATCAAGCCATAGGCGAAGCTTTTGGCGGTAGCTTGGAAAACCTCGCTGAAGTGTACCATGGTATTGAAACCAATATGCTTCAGACGGAGGTAGAACCTATCCTTTTCAAGGGAATCCCCAAAGAATTTAGGGCAGGGCGCTACCACAGCTGGGTAATCAAGAAAGATACTTTGCCCGAAGCGTTTTTACTGACGGCAGTAGACCAAACCGGAGAAATTATGGCTATTCGCCACCGGGAATATCCGTTGTTTGGTGTCCAATTTCATCCAGAAAGCATCATGACACCGCAGGGTTACCAGATGCTGGAAAACTTCTTTGCTTTTGTTCAAGAAAAACGCGCAGTTGCCTTATGAGAAAGACCTTGCAAAAATTATTTGCCCACGAGCAATTGAATCGGGAAGAAGCCCGAAGAATGTTGTTGGGCATCGCCCGTGAAGAGTTCAATGATGTCCAAATCGCAAGTTTTGTAACGGTGTTCCAAATGCGGAGTATAGGCATGGCCGAACTTCAGGGGTTCCGTGATGCGCTGCTTGAATTGGCTGTGCCCTTGAATGTAGGCGGGCAAACGACCATTGATATTGTTGGCACTGGAGGTGATGGAAAGAATACTTTCAACATCTCTACCTGTTCTTGTTTTGTTGTGGCTGGTGCCGGTTATAAAGTAACCAAGCATGGTAGCTATGGCGTTTCTTCAGCGGTAGGATCTTCTAATGTGCTTATGGAGCTTGGGTATGAATTTACCAATGATTCCGACGCCTTATTGCGGCAATTGGATAAGGCAAATATTTGCTTTTTGCATGCGCCACTCTTCCATCCAGCCCTTAAAGCGGTTGTGCCGGTGCGTAAGCAATTGGGGATGAAGACCTTTTTTAATATGCTGGGGCCGTTGGTAAACCCCGTGCAGCCTTCCCATCAATTATTTGGCACCTTTTCCCAGGAACTTTCCCGATTGTATCATTACCTCATGCAGGAATCTGGCAGAGACTATACCATCGTATATGCTTTAGACGGGTATGATGAGATCAGCCTGACGGGCCTTGCGAAGGTGCACAGTTCTCGTGGTGAGCAATTGCTCTCGCCTGATGACTTTGGAATGTATCAAGTTAATCCCAAATCCTTGTATGGTGGGGAAACCCCAGCCGAAGCGAAATCGATCTTCCTGGACGTCCTCAATGATATGGCTACTCCTGCTCAAAAAGCAGTGGTATGTGCCAATGCAGGATTGGCTATTCATACACTTTGTCCTGAAAAATCATTGCTGGATTGTGTGCAAGAAGCCCGAGAAAGTATTGAAACAGGGGAGGCGCTTGCCAAACTTTACAAAATAACTTCAAACAACTAACGAACCATGGATATTCTTGATAAAATCGTCGCTCACAAAAAGCAGGAAGTAGCGGATCGAAAGGAACGCTTTCCTGTGAAACTACTTGAAGACAGTATCTACTTTAAGACACCAACGGTCAGTCTGAGTAAGTATTTACAAAGAGAAGACAAGCAGGGAATCATTGCCGAGTTTAAGCGAAAAAGCCCCTCGAAAGGAGCCATCAATTTGTATGCAAACGTCGAAGAAGTAAGTATCGGCTACATGCAGGCTGGCGCTTCGGCCTTGTCTATCCTTACGGATGAACATTTTTTTGGTGGTAAAAATGCAGACCTGACCGAGGCCAGGAAATTCAACTTCTGTCCGATTCTCCGCAAGGATTTCATTATTGATGAGTACCAAATTGTAGAAGCACGCAGTATTGGCGCTGATGCCATTCTGTTGATTGCTGCTTGTTTGGAAAAAGATGAACTCCACCGGTTGGCGACTTTCGCGCGCAGCTTAGGCTTAGAGGTTTTGGTCGAATTACATGGCCCCCAAGAACTGGATAAACTTAGCCCTTTGGCAAACATTGTAGGTGTGAACAATCGCAATCTGCAAACTTTTGAGGTGAGCATTTCGCATTCGATCGAACTCTTTCCAATGCTCCCTACGGAAATGGTCAAAATTTCTGAGAGTGGATTGAACGATGCGCAAGCTATTGTAGAGTTGCGTCGGGCTGGCTTCCAGGGTTTTCTGATCGGTGAGCATTTTATGCGCGACGAAAACCCCGGACAACACTGCCGAGAATTTATTCAGCGTATCCAGCGATTGGAAGCTTTACTGGATGGTGCTATTGCTTAAATTTTCACAACGAAAGAAAATGATTATCAAAACCTGCGGTTTACGTGAACCGGAAAATATTCAAGCAATCAGCGCTTTAGGAATGGATTGGATAGGCCTCATCTTTTATCCGAAGTCACCGCGATACATTGGCGACCAAGCTAATCTTCAAGCTTTCCTTCAGGAGGAAAAACGATATGAAGGTAAGCCCAAACGAGTAGGCGTTTTTGTGAATGCAGAGTTCAGAGAAGTGTTAGAAGCGGTACATGATTACGAGCTAGATTACGTCCAACTTCACGGCGGAGAAGGCGCTGTTTATTGCGCTACGCTGCAGCAGTTATGGCAAGATAGCAGTATTCGTAAGGCTGGGATCATTCGAGCGTTTCGAGTAAGCCGCGCTTTTGATTTTGGGATTACCGTAGATTATGAATCCTACTGTGATTACTTTCTTTTTGATACAAAAGGTCAGGAATACGGTGGCACTGGTCATAAATTCGACTGGGAAATTCTGGATCGGTACACCGGAAAAACACCTTTCCTTTTAAGTGGGGGTATCGGCCCGGAGGATGCAACATCGGTAAAAGCAGTAAAACATTCCGCGCTGGCCGGAATTGACGTGAACAGTAAATTTGAAATTGAACCTGGCTTAAAGGATGCCTCCAAGTTGGCAACCTTTTTGGGTGAGCTAAAATCATGAGAAAAATGAAAACAATAGCAGTAGACGAGCATGGGTATTACGGTGATTTTGGTGGTGCTTACATCCCGGAAATGCTCTACCCTAACGTAGAGGAATTACGTCAGACTTACTTGAGTATGATGCAAGAGGAAAAATTCCAACAGGATTTCCAGCATTTACTCCGCGACTATGTAGGTCGCCCCACGCCGCTTTATTTAGCTAAAAGGTTAAGTGAACACTACGGCGTGACCATCTACCTCAAACGAGAGGACCTTAACCATACCGGGGCTCATAAGATCAACAATACGATCGGGCAGATACTCTTGGCCCAACGCCTGGGTAAAAAACGTATTATTGCCGAAACGGGCGCTGGTCAGCACGGCGTAGCCACAGCAACAGTTTGTGCGTTAATGGGCGTGCAGTGCATCGTATATATGGGTGAAGTAGACATCGCCCGCCAAGCTCCTAATGTAGCAAGAATGCGAATGCTGGGAGCGGAAGTTCGACCTGCCTTGAGTGGTAGCCGCACCCTGAAAGACGCCACCAATGAAGCAATTCGAGATTGGATCAATAACCCTACGGATACGCATTATATCATTGGTTCGGTAGTTGGCCCGCACCCTTATCCCGATATGGTCGCTCGGTTTCAGTCGGTGATTTCAGAGGAGATGCGCTATCAATTAGAAGAACATACTGGCCGAGATTATCCAGATGCCATCGTTGCCTGTGTAGGCGGAGGCAGCAATGCCGCTGGTGCTTTCTATCATTACCTTAATGACGAACGTGTGCGTCTGGTTGCCGTTGAAGCTGCCGGACTAGGAATTAACTCAGGAGAATCTGCCGCTACCAGCGTCCTGGGAACCGAGGGAGTGATCCATGGCAGTCGCACCTTACTTATGCAAACGGAGGACGGACAGATCATTGAACCGTATAGCATCTCTGCCGGATTAGATTATCCGGGAATTGGCCCTATGCACGCCCACCTCATCAAATCAGGCCGTGCCGAAGCAATTCATGTAACTGATGAAGAAGCTTTACAAGCAGCGCTGAATCTTAGTCGTACCGAAGGCATTATTCCTGCGCTAGAGTCAGCTCATGCTTTCTCTGCTTTGGATAAAATGAAATACAATGCAGAGGACGTACTCGTAGTTTGCCTTTCTGGAAGAGGTGACAAAGACCTGGAGGCGTATATGAAGTATCTCGATAGAGGGTAGTGCTCATCCCGACGAAAGGTAGGGACTCACGCTCCGCACGGGCAGCGAGCAGCCCCCACTCGCGGGAGCGAGTACTACCACGAACGCAGTGAGTACCCCCGCGAGCGCAGCGAGCACTAATCACGAGTTCCGATACATCGGAACGAGTACCATCACGAGCGTCAGCGAGTACAAAAACAACAACAATGAATCGTATAAAACAGCTTTTTCAAAATAAACAGGAGCATATCCTGAACATCTATTTTACCGCAGGATACCCTCAAAAGGAAGATACGGTGACCATTATCAAGAGCCTGGCTGACGCTGGGGTAGATCTCATAGAGGTGGGAATGCCTTACAGCGACCCGCTTGCAGATGGCCCTACTATCCAGGAGAGTGGCACCCAAGCACTCCGCAACGGGCTTAGCCTGCCACTCTTGTTTGAGCAGTTAAGAGAAGTGAGGAAGTCGGTGGATGTTCCGCTGGTGTTGATGGGCTATTTTAATCAAGTCTTGCAGTATGGTTTCGATCGCTTTCTAGAGGATTGCCTTAAAGCGGAAATAGATGGTTTGATTTTGCCCGATTTGCCACTTTATGAATATGAGCAACATTATCGGAAGAAGGTGGAAGCAGCTGGATTGAGCATGAGTTTCCTGATTACACCGCAGACGACCGATGACCGGATAAAAATAGTGGATGAGCTGAGTGATGGTTTCATTTATATGGTGTCTAGCGCAGCGATCACAGGAGCGAAAAGTGGGATTTCCGACCAGCAAATAGCCTATTTCGAGCGGATCGCTGCTATGGATTTACGTAATCCCCGCCTCATTGGTTTCGGTATATCTGACCATGCTACCTATGCTACGGCCTGTAAATATGCAGCTGGCGCAATTATAGGAAGTGCTTATATCAAAGCGTTAACAGCAGGCAACGAAGTAAAAACGACGACCGATCAATTTGTGACAATGGTACGAGGGTAACCTTTTTTGCTGTTTCTGAATTTTAGAAAAAACAACCTTATGATAATTCAATTAGAACCTCAAATTACTACGGATCAACTCGCTGGGCTGGAAGAACAGCTGACCAAAATAAAGTACTCCGTAAATCCTGTGAAAACCCAGTACGCCAATTATTTGGTGGGAGTAGGTAAGACCGATTTTGATATTCGCTCTATCGGCACGCTTCCTGGCATTAAAGATATTCATCGTGTGAGCGATGCTTATAAGTTGGTTTCAAAAAAATGGCGAGTAGATAATACGGTGATCGACCTGGGAGATGGCATCCGAATAGGAGAGGGCTCACCCGCGATGATGGTAGGGCCATGTAGCATAGAGTCGGAGGAGCAAGTAGCACTCACGATTGAGCACATGAAAAAGAATGGCATCCGTATCATGCGTGGTGGGGTTTACAAGCCTCGTTCGTCACCATACAGCTTCCGTGGTTTGGGCATTGACGGCCTCAAGATGTGGCATGAGCAGACACGGGAAGCCGGTATCAAAATCATTACAGAAGTGATGATGGTAGATCAAATTGAAGAAATGCACGACTATGTGGATGTGTTTCAGGTAGGTGCTCGTAATAGTCAAAATTTCAACTTGCTAGATGCTTTAGGGGAGGTAGATCGCCCCGTTTTGCTTAAGCGAGGTATTTCCGGTACTATTGACGAACTTTTGGCTTCGGCGGAGTATATTTTTAGCAATGGTAATGAGCGAATTATGCTTTGCGAACGAGGTATCCGTTCTTATGAGACAGCATACCGCAATACCTTTGATATCAACGCTTTGGTGATGCTCAAAGAGAAAACCCATTTGCCTGTTATCGCTGACCCTAGCCACGGTATTGGTGTACGCCGTTTTGTAGATAAGATTGCGTTGGCCTCGGCAGTAGCAGGAGCGGATGGTATTATCATGGAAGTACACCACGAGCCGGAAAAAGCTTTCAGCGATGGTCAGCAAACCTTGAGTTTCGGTCAGGCTGAAAAGCTGTACCAGCAGCTCAAGCGAATGGAGTGGTTACAGGAGTAGACCTTCCCCAATATTGGTTTACAACAAGTTGCCAATTTTAGATGAGATTTCCTTGAGGTTTAGGGGTAACCCGGATTACTTTGTTGGAATCAAAGCTTGCTACTAATTACCCTGGTTGCGATAAGCCGAAGGCTTCGTCCGGGCAAATTTGCTAAAGGCTTTGTTAAAAGTGACCCGGTTGTTGAATCCGGCCTCCTGTGCAATGGCTTCTATGGTGTAATGTTGTAGTTCTTCTTTGTGCAGGAGGACCTTTGCAAATTCTACGCGATAGCGATTAACATGATCTCTAAAGGATTCACGGATCAATTGAGAAAAGGTTTGAGAAATATGATGAGGATTTTCTTTGATGTGCGCGGCAAAGGCTTTCAAATTGAGCTGATTGTCCAGGAAAATTTGCTCGTCCGCAAGTGCTGATGTTATCTTGACTTGGATTCGTTTCATGTCCTTTCTGGGAATCCCGGAGTTGAGGTATTTCTCACCTAGCTCCAGCAGAAAATCGGGTTGCCAATAGAGCATGTATGCTATCAGCATTACCACCGTGTTTATTACAAAATAGATGACGATGAAATCATTCCAGCTATCCGCAAATTGGGTAAGCCAACTGATGAGTACAGAGGTTAAGAAGTACAGACTGACTAAACAGATGTAGAAAATCCGTTTGAGCGGAGGGAGTGCTGCAGAGAGGCCGTGAACTAATATCAAAATAATTACTCCATACACCAATTGACTCAATGCTCGTGCATAATTCATTGGCATGATTCGGTCACTGAAGTGCTGCTGTATATAGGCTATGCGTTCAGCATCAGGGAGCACAAGAATATCAGTAAAGTAGATAATAGCTAATCCTATAGGAAGCAAGTGCCAAGTGTCTTTCAGATTGAATTTCTCTTTGCCTTTTAGTGAAAATTGTAAATGGAACCAAAGGAGTGGACCATAAAAAAAACCGGAAATAAAGTAGTATCTCCCGGCGAATTGTGGGTAAAGATCTCGGATAGGACTAGTAGCGTAAAGGAAATAGATCATTTCCAACCCCAGCAATAGTACAAATGAAGATAGCAGGCGATAGTGGAGGTTTTTCTTTTGAAAAAACAAACCTCCTGATACGAAGATGGCCAAGATGGCATAAGCAAATAGAATTGTTTTTATCAGCATGGTGGGGAAAGATACCTACTCCTCTTTGTTTAAGGTAAAACGAATGCTAATTTTTCCTACCCAATCCGGGCGGGTACCATCGGGGTATTGTTCGTCCTCTAGGGTTAACACCAATTGTTGATCACTGATTTGATAGTTGTAAACTTGTCGCGCGCCCTCAAATCCAGGAACCCTCGCGATATCGGGTTGCGCTATAAATAAGGAATCTGTCATATGGAATTGCCCCGTATTAAAAACCAAACCCTGAAAAGCGGCCCTAAGTTCTTCACAAGTGGGATTGGTGAAATCCGAAAAAGGTGCTCTGTTATTTTTCGAGGGGTGATACTGAATAACGTAGCGTTGTGGACTGACAACAAAAATACCGGGAGCTGGAGGGGCGATCAGGTAAGTTGTATCGGGATAGAGGTACTCAATTTGTTCCATTTTCCAAGAGCCACTCAAGTCCTGAAGGTGATTTTGAAACCCCTTTAGTTTCGCTATCAAATCCATCATTCCCATGTTTTCTGCTAATTCAATGGTTGTTGTTTGATTGTTAAATAAGCTCATTTTCCAATTTGCGCCGGCTTGTAACAAGAGAAGGGCCATTGCCTCATTTTGGTGAAAAATCGCCCAATGTAGTGCTGTAGCTTGGTTGACATACTCTTGATGATCCAATTGAGCACCTGCTTTGATAAGTCTTTTTACAAGACTTGTATCACCACCTACTACTCCGCCAATAAGTGCACTCAATGCGTAAAGGGTATCTGTAGCATTAACGTCTGCACCAGCTGTTAGGAGTTGTTTTACCGTGGCATCGTCCCCATTTTTTGCAGCAATGCAAAGTGCTGATTGTCCAACCCGATTGAGGAGATTAACATTTGCGCCATGCTTCAGGAGCAGTTCCACTAAATCTGTCCGTCCAAGGCTGGTAGCACGATGAATAAGTCCGTTGCCAAAACCATCCCGGCTATCGGCAAAATCGCCACTTTGCAATAGCTTGTCTAGCGAGAGTAGGTCCTTATGGGTAGTTTGACTGAAAATAGCTTCAACCTCAGCGCCAGGAGACTGGTAAATAGAAGTGGAGTGGAAAATTTCCAATAAAGAATCTGAATGCCAAAGTCGCAATAATACATCACCTGCATCGCCATGCTTACTCTGAACACTTACGTCAACGCCTTTTTCTACAAGTAATTTGAGTACTTCTGGATGACCGTAGTAGGCCGCCCAATTGATGACGGGGTCACCTTGCTGGTCGATGGCGTTGAGGTTGGCACCATTTTGTAAAAGCAAGCGCGCTGCCTTGGCGTCTTCCTTGGCACAGGCCCACATAAGGGGCGTGCCGCCAAGCTCACCACCTGAAGGGATATCAACCGCTGCACCAGCAGCCAAAAGTGCAGTCAGTATCTCTGAGTTGTTTTGCTGAACCGCATAATGGAGTGGCGAAAGTTGTTGGTCGTCTAATTGGTTAGGGTCAATGTCTTCATCAAGAAGAAACTGGGTAATAAGTGCAGCATTTGCTTGAACCGCCTGATGAAGGATGTTGGGCGATTTTCGAAACTCGGGAGAATGTTTTCGAAACGCTTCAAGTTGATCCTCCAATAGGATGTCAGTGATTTGTTGCGCAATAAGACAAGGGCCTCCGAAAAGGGTGATTAGAATAATAAAGCTTAACCGCATCTCTCTATCTTTTTTAGACGAACTTATTGGTCGTAAAGGTGCAGATAGCAATTGGAAGTATCTCTGTTTCTGCGGCGAAGCCTGTTAATTACAATTGTTGTTTACAACTAGAATGAAAAAACATGAGTCATCCCGAATTTTGGCTAAGGCTAAAATCCAGAATGACTCATATTGATACAAATGCGGTAATTTATTACCTCGCCTATTGTTTAGGGTGCACCAGGGTCATTTCTTCAACCAAATGACCTGCGCCAGCAAACTTATCGACGATAAACAAGATGTATTTTACATCAACCATGATGTTGCGGCAAATCTCGGGGTCGTAGTTAATGTCACTCATCGTGCCATGCCAAGTACGGTCGAAATTGAGACCAATGAGGTTACCGTGGGCATCAATAGCAGGAGAACCTGAGTTGCCTCCCGTTGTATGATTTGAACCCAGGAAACAAACAGGAACCCGACCTTCGTCGTTGGTGTATTCACCAAAATCTTTTTCTTCGTAGAGTTTCCGAAGTTTGGCAGGGACATCGAATTCGTAATCACCGGGGACGTATTTTTCAATAACACCATCAAGGTCGGTTGCAAATTCGTAGGTTTCATCTTCGCTTACAGAATAGCCATCAACTTGGCCATAGGTAACCCGCATGGTGCTGTTGGCATCAGGGTAGAAGCGCCGATCAGGGAAGACCTCCATAAGCGCAGCCATATAACGGCGCTGAGCATCTTGGATTTGGTCGTTGACTTCATTATAAGGGTTGAAGATATTCTCTTCTGAAAAGCTAAGTAGCTCATTGATGTATTGGTAGGCATAATCGCCTTCTAGCTCTTCGAAAAATTTTGCGGGATATTCGCTGAAAATTTCTAGCATTAAATCTCCTTTGGTGAGGAAGGAGTTACCAAAGATTTTATTTATAAGGAGTTCAACATCACCGCTAGCAAACTCAAGTTGATCTTTGGCATAAGTGGCCTGATGTTTTGGTGCAACAGATTCATGATAAACCTGCATCATAACCATTGCTATCTTTTGATCAATTTTTGGGTTGTAGTTTTTGTAAAATTCTTCCAGGTAGGATTGTAATCCAGGTAGACGGTCTTCGAGTGCCTCAATGCCATTGTTTCTGTAGATATTCAAATACCGTTTTAACGTTGTTGTCAGTCGAAAGAGTTCTACATTTCGGTAAACGATTTCGATAACATAATCACGGCTGATAGCCAGAGGCTCTATCTTATTGTAGAGGTAATCAAACTCAGGCAAGAGATTTTTGTGAGCTTCATACAAATCTTCATCTGCTTTGATTGCTGCTACAAAATCTTGCTCCATTTGCAAACGTTTTTCTATAGCATCAGTTGCTTCGATACCTAGGCGTTCTCCTTTCCATTTTTTCCAACCATTGGCAATACTTGCTTGTTTGGCGGCGTACTGGATGCGAGCTTCGGGGTTATCGCGCATCGCTTGATCAAGAATGGCCAAAGATTTATCGCGTAAGCGAATACGTACAGGGCTTAGTTTGTTGACCATCTGGTCCATCGCAACCGCAGGAAGGTATTCATTGGTTCTACCAGGAAAGCCGAAAATTAACGTAAAATCTCCTTCTTCCACACCATCCATGCTAACAGGCAAATAGTGGCGGGGCTTCATTGGAACGTTGTCTTCGCTGTATTCCGCTGGTTTACCATCGGGGCCAGCATAGATGCGAAACATAGAGAAATCGCCTGTATGGCGGGGCCATTCCCAGTTGTCGGTGTCAGCGCCGAATTTTCCAATACTAGACGGAGGAGTACCCACCAGCCTTACGTCATTGTAAGTTTCTGTGATAAACGCAAAATATTGGTTGCCATTAAAGAAAGGACGAATGGAGACGTCCTGATATTCCTCCTTTGTGATTGAAGATTTGATGTCTGCCAGGATTTTATCAGTCGCAGACTGCCGTTCTTTGGGATCCATTTCTGGTTTCAGAACGCTATTCACCCTTTCCGTTACATCTTCGATTCTAACAATGAAGGTGACATAAAGACCGGGGTTAGGTAATTCTTGCTCTTTGGTCATTGCCCAAAAGCCATCTTCGAGATAGTTATTCTCCAAGCTGGAGTGCGACTGGATTTGTCCAAATCCACAGTGATGATTGGTTAGCAAGAGGCCCTGAGAAGAGATAACTTCTCCGGTGCAGAAACCGCCAAAGTGGACAATGGCATCTTTAAGGCTTCCTTGGTTGACACTGTAGATGTCTTCAGCCGTCATTTTCATGCCCATGGCCTGCATCTCAGATTCATTGAGTTGGCCAAGTAGTAGCGGAAGCCACATGCCTTCCCCTGCAAAACTAGTAATGCTTAATGTGATCACCATTAAGCTTGTCAAAAGAAAAGATCTCATATAGATAAATTGGTTAATTTGATATAGCTAAGTACACTTAATTTACCTGTGCCTTAATTTTTCACAAGATAAGAACAATCTAAAAGGATAAAAGAGGAAGGGCTTGGGAATAGAGGAGATACGGGTAAAATGAAGAAAGCACCACTCGCATTACGCTCAGTGGTGCTTCATTTGAAGGAAAATCTGTTAAAGGTTCGCTCTGAAAATCAACTCGTGTATAAGGCTTAGATGCCCTATGTTTTAAAAACGCTGCTTATATATTTACTTTTTTATAAAAAAAAATCAAGAATCGACTTTGGGAAGCCTAAAAAAGTCCATAAAGTCACCGTTCCCGTTAGTTTAGTGTACGTTTCGTAAAGGAAGCCGATATTATTTTGTAGCGAAAAAAAGGAAGTCTATTTTTGTTAAAGCGTTTACGCTAAGAATATTGCGTAATTCCTATTACGCTAAAGAATTAATCATAGGGATGACTTTTGGGTCCTGTTAGCATTTGGCTGACAGGGCTTTTTTTATGTCTATCATTTACCTGGATAAAGAACGATGCTGGTATTTTTTATTCTACTCGCCCATAATTTTCGCTATTTATCATTAAACATGCACATTACCCTCCAGAAGTGACCACTTACCCGGTTGCTATTCTAAATCAATGGTGTTTCTAGCAGTTTTGTATTGTCAACATAACAAAAGACAATGCAGAAAAGGATCAAAATAGAACTTTGTGGTAATGATTTAGAAGAATGGGTAATTGCTGAAATGTGGGCAATCTACGAGCCCTACTACAATTACTCGGAGAAAAATTTCCGTGAGCGTATTGATCGAAACACGCATTATGCACTTTATCGCCGGAATGGACGTATCGTAGGATTCACGGGGCTGCGCATTCAAAAAATTGACTTGGCTGGAGACAAGTTCCTTACTATTTACTTTGGCCAAACAGTAGTCTCCAATCAAGTAAGAGGTTGTGGTCTCATCAACCGTACAGGGCTGTTGCTAATGACTAAATTTTGGCGCGCTTTCCTAAGCAGAAAGGTTGTCTTTTGGGCAGACGCCCTCACGTATCGTGCCTACCTCGTTTTCGCAAAAAATCTTTTGGAATGCTACCCGCGCCGCCATCAAC
>NZ_JBOEFX010000094.1:1123-1452 GCF_050633125.1 Lewinella sp. | reverse complement strand
ATCAAGTCAGCTACATCTTCGTCTGCTACGAATTCGTTAGACTTGATATCGCCGTCGCCGTTTGCGTCTACTGCAAATGCGTCAAGCTCTGCTGATACGATGCTTACTACTAGTACACCGTCTCCGTCAAACAATTCACACTCGTCACTTACTGAGAATGGAATGCTTACTGCTTCTTCACAGTTTCCGTCATCATCACCGAACTGACCAGCTAGTAGGTCAGGACAGTTAGCCGTTGGGCCACCGTACTCACCAACACTTACTACTGGTGCAGTTGAGTCGTATACTTTAACGAACTGCGTGTAGATGTAACGACCGTAGTTAGGCAG
>NZ_JBOEFX010000094.1:0-1020 GCF_050633125.1 Lewinella sp. | reverse complement strand
GCATCACTGTAACGTACTACTGGACGCTCGTTGCCTTCTACAGCACGGTCTACAGGTAGTGCTTCACCGTCATCTTCCGTCATACGAGGAAGAACATAGCCGGTGTACTCACCATCCCACAAACACCAGTTGATTACATCATAAGTGATAGAGTACTTGTAACACTCATCACCAGTTGCTGAGAAGATTACTGGCTCACCAATGTTGATGCTCAATACATCACAACCATCAGTAGTAGTAATAATCGTTGGTACATCAGGATCGCCACAATCAGCGTCAGCATCTTCTGGGAAGTCGATAACAAAATCGTGTACTTCCGTGATCGTGATCAGCTGGCTACAGCTGTTCGTTGAACGGAATACTTCGTTGATGTCGATAGCACCATTGCCGTTAGCATCGCCTTCTGGGCGTAGCTGCCAAGCTTCGAAACGACGAGTGATTGATCCCCAACCACAATCGTTAACCTGAATGTTTGGTGTACGCTCTACGATCGTATCAACAGCACAGTTATCTGTTCCTGTTGCTCCGCCGAAGATAGAGCTCATCATGATTGATGTCGCTGCAAAGTCTTCGTCGTAAGCTGTCTCGATATCGCCAGGGAAAGCCAATGGCAAATCAGAACAAGTCAAGCTTACTGGTGCAGGTGCATAACAGTAAGGGTTCAATTTATCTTCAGGAGTAATGACCATCCAACAGATGTTCTCATTACCAGATTCGTCAGTTACACGTAGTTCAATTGTGATTTCGTTGTCGATATCACAACAGTAGAAGTCTACATAGTCTCCCCATGGGCTCCAACGGTTAGCACTTGGGTTACAAGTTTCGTTGCGCCAGTAGTTACGACGTACTTCCAAAGTTACTTCGCCACAGTTGTCGTTAGAGCCTTCGTTTACATCTGTAGCGAAAATGCGAGCGATACCTTCAACACCGTTGGCTACATCGCCACCGCCGATAGATACGTTCAATTCGTCGTTACAAGATGCACTTGGCTCGATTTCGTCAGCTACGTTCAATTCGTAT
>NZ_JBOEFX010000093.1:0-493 GCF_050633125.1 Lewinella sp. | reverse complement strand
AAGTATACGACTCAACTGCACCAGTAGTAAGTGTTGGTGAGTACGGTGGCCCAACGGCTAACTGTCCTGACCTGCTTCCTGGCCAGTTCGGTGATGACGACGGTAACTGTGAAGAAGCAGTAAGCATTCCATTCTCTGTAAGCGACGAGTGTGAATTGTTTGACGGCGACGGTGTACTAGTTGTAAGCATCGTATCTGCACAGCTTGACGCATTTGCAGTAGACGCTAACGGCGACGGTGACATCAAGTCTAACGAATTTGTACCGGAAGCTGGCCCTGCTGGCAACGTATTAGCAAATATCACGGACAACGGAGACGGTACTTACTCATTTGACGGTACTTTCCCAATCATTACTTCTGCGATGGGAGATAACATCTACCATGCAGTACGTATTCTGTTCGAAGACGGTTGTGGTAACCAGACCAGCGAGACCATCGTATTTGATGTTATCGACTGTAAAGGCCCAGCCCCAGTATGTATCAACGGCTTGAC
>NZ_JBOEFX010000092.1:226-44858 GCF_050633125.1 Lewinella sp. | reverse complement strand
GCACCTAGCACCAAAGTCGGAAGTCGGAAATATTCATCGCACCCCGCACCAAGCACCCCGCACTTGAAAGTCAGAAGAGGGAAATCTGCCCCGTCGGAATACCTTGGACAAGTTCGCAAGTATTCATCGCACCCCGCACCAAAAACCGCACTCCGCACCAAAAAAACGCACCAAAAAAACATATCAATACCAAGTAAAACCAATACCCACTGAGAATGCCGCACCATCACGGTATTCATCACCATCGAGAAATACTCGGCCTAGGTGGATTTTACTTTGCAGATCAATCACGAAATTGTCGGTTTGACGTAACTCATAGCCGCTACTCAAGGTGACAGCACAGCCAAAGTTGAAGGTTTCATCCTTGATTTTTTTTATTTCATAAAGCGCAGGAGCATCAATGGCCAGCCCTACACCGCCACTGACCCACCACCGATTGTCGACCCAATATTGAATCGCAGGCACAAAACCTTCAAAGCTGCGGTCTTTGCCATCGTATTCGTAGATCATACCCGGAAAGGTGGCCAAAAGAGCTACTCGATCAGATAACATCATCCCCAACTTGAGGTTGGGAAGACTCAGCCCGCCGCTGGTTTTATCGAAAGGATTTTCCTGGTTACTATCGGAAACACTGATGGCGCCGCCGCCAATACCCAAGCCGATTACAAAGCCTTTTCGTTCTACTGTTCCGTTGTTTTGGGCAAATACATTTAGGGCACTCACTAGGAGCGCAAATAGCAATACGTTTTTCATTTTTGTTGAAGTTAGCAGCAATGATTCTCCTGTCATTCAGATCATTGCCCAATGATTAGAATTGGTTTTTAATAAAATTAGTGATACGCTCATAGCTTTGAGTAGTAATAACTACTTCTGTTGTTTCGAGCAACATCGTTTCTTGTAGAGAAGGAAAAATAGTTCTGGCGTAAGCCAATAATCCCCTGCCAGAAAAATCAGAATGCCCTTCCCTGGCAATGATGTACAGAGGAGTAGTAATACGATTCGCTTCCTCAGCTGTAATCAAAGGGTAATCTTCTTCTATCGGCGAACCCTCTTTTTGAATGACCCCTGCAGGGGCAATAAGAAAGGCACGTGTAATGCGATTTTTGAGAAAGTCCAGTGATTTCCATGCGATGAATCCTCCTTTTTCCAAGCCCACCAAAGTACCTTCTTCGATGTTCAGCCGAGTCAGTAATTCAAACATCCATTGGGCGTAGGATTCATCTGTTTTGGGGAGGGAAAACGGGGCACTCAAGTTAGTTTCTCCCAGTATATCGATGGCATAGACCCGAAAGTCTTGTAACAGGCCTTTAAAGGCTTCAATCATCAATGCTGCGTTACTTTGCGCCTCGTGTAGGAGTACCAACGGTGGCTTATCACTGGGCCCAAGGAACACGATGTGTGTATCACCAAAACTGGTTTCTATACTCGTCGATTGGTAAGGAGTAGCCAGCTCATCCAGTTTGTTGAAGTAGGAGTTTGTCAACTGCCAGCGGTCGTTTTTATGTTGGTTGGATAATTTCATGCCACTGTTTTTACACCTTTAATCAATAACCATACACAGAGAGAAAATTCTCCAATTACGGTGGGCAAAGTCACCAGCGAGGAAGTAGCTGCGCTGTAGTCTGTCAAAAGAAAGAACAAGAAGAAATCTACCAGAAAACTCATGCCAGCCACCAATAGCATTATGCCAAGAATCTTGGGGAAGTAGCCCGATTGGCAAACCAAATACCCCAAGGGAAACAGCCAAATACCGAAGAATATCTGCGCAATCCGATAGCCGTATTTGTGAAGCTCAAGAAAAAAGGCAACCATGCCCGTGAGTTGTTCATTACTAAAAGCATGGAGATATACA
The DNA here is from genome assembly GCF_050633125.1 of Lewinella sp. Classification (NCBI taxonomy): domain Bacteria; kingdom Pseudomonadati; phylum Bacteroidota; class Saprospiria; order Saprospirales; family Lewinellaceae; genus Lewinella; species Lewinella sp. The sequence goes on along the minus strand of NZ_JBOEFX010000092.1, from coordinate 43,006 downwards.
CCTTCCTCGAGCAATAGAATCACGGCAAAGTGATGAAGCATATTCAAGCACATGATCGCTACTCCGATGGCTACACTCAAGAGCATCGACAAGGCGAAACGGCGATTTACGGATTCGAACAAACGGTATAACGTCAAGGCTAGATAGAAAAAAGCAACTTGCATCAGGAGGTCACTGAGAAAAGCCAGCCGGAACGATAGTTGATGATTGAGAATATTACTCACAGTTGCCTGTGAATGACCGGGCACAACCAGCTCAGCACGTACATGTAGTTCCGCAAACGTACCAAAGAGGATCACGATCAAATACAACAGTCCGGCTCTTCTGGCGATGTTCTTCTTGTTTGTCATAAAGTCGGGGATTAAACTTGTTCTGCTGGATCAGCTTGGTACGATTTGCCCCCGAGATGATCCTGGCAGAACAAGTCTATTAATAAAAAAGTCTGTTTTTATAGGTTTCGCTAACGCTTAATTCGCATCAGAAAATTCGTTGATCGCCGTTAGAATGGCGGTAGCCATCTCGGTAAATGCCTCCTCGTGCTCATCGGTAGAGGCATCCATGTTTGTCATTATGATAGACCCCACTGTGCCCTCTTCATTAAAGCGCAGGTCGCAGGCCGTTCCGGGGTCGCTGCCGTCGTGGAGAATAAAACCATTGCCCAAAAACCAGAATACACCTTGATTTTCGCCAACATAAGTGGGCAAAACTCCACTGGGCAACAAGGCAGATAATAGCATCTCGTAAGACGCCTGCGAGAATAGGGTAGTAGACTGTCCCTGTGCGCCTTTCATCATGTCTGTCAGGTATTTGCCCAGGTCTTCGTTGCTGGTGTGTATGCCTCCATCGGGGTAAGAATCATTGGTATATTTTGGAAAAGGCGTCTGTTCATCCCAATAAAGTTGGGCCACGTGTTGGGCATCCAAATCTGCCAAATCATAAGCCGTATCATCCATGCCCAACGGCTGGAAAACATTTTCCTGGACGTATACTTTGAAGTCTTTGCCAGTAGCTACTTCTACGAGGTATGCTGTGAGCGAAGAAGCAATGTTTGAATAATTCCAGGTATTCCCCGGTGCTGTATTGGCAAAGTTATCAGGGCTATAGCCTTCGCCGTCAGGCAGGTAATAGGCCGCCAGGAAATCGCCCAAAGCAATTGTCTGCCGTTGTTCAGCACCAATCTCCGTGAGGATTTGCGCGCCGAGCCCAGTGAGGTCCTCTCCGGGTAGAATGTGGTAAGCGGCGAGGTAATAATCAGGGGCATCCAACAGGCCCGAGGTGTGAGTCACCAGGTGTTTTACCTTGATGGCCGTGTTCGGTTGTTTGGGGTTGTTTACCTCAAAAGGCAAAAGATCATTGATGTTGGTCTCCAGCGTGAAGTAGCCCTCCTCAATCGCTTTTACCACAGCCGCAGCAATAAAGGTTTTGCTAATGGAACCAATCGGTAGCAAAGTCTGATTGGTGAAATCCTTTCCGGCAGCAATGTCGGCCTTGCCGAAAGCTTCCTGGTAAATAATCGCGTCATTTTTGACCACAGAAACAGCAAAGCCCGGTGCTTCAGCCGACGCGTAAATATTGTCTAAGGCAGCCGTCAATTCCTCCGCCGTCTCGATAGTCGTGGTTGCAGGTGGGGCGTCATCATCCTTGTCACAGGAAAAAACAAAAAGAGTCGTCAATAAAAGCGTAATGGAAAAAAGAAAAATGTTTTTCATTGTTTGATTTTTTGAATTAAAGTCTACCAAGTCAGAAATCACAAATCTTGCCTTGGTAGATTATGAATATTTGATTTTTTGGGCCATGCCGTCTCCGGGGTCGGCACTAGGCTGTCTGCCGCTCTACTAGGGCGCTTGCCCTGCAACGTTGCGAATTGATCTACTAGAAATAAACCCGGTACATCATGTTGGGCAGCAGCCCAAATTGGGTAGTGTTTCCAATTCCGTCGGAGGCATTCTGGTCGTAGTATTCGGTGAGTTTACCTTTGTTGTTGGTAATATTTTCGAGGTTGAGGAAGAGTTCGTGGGTAGCTGATTTACGAGCAATCTTATAACTCACAGAAAGCGTTATCTGATAGATATCTTCGAGGTCGTTTTCGTAAGCCTTGGCATAATCCCAATATTGATTATTGGCGGTGTCTACGGCTGCATTGCCTTGCGCGTCTCGTAAAATGGGAAGCACTTTTTGGCCACCACCCATAAAGAAGCGGGCATTGATGCCGAGGGTTTTATTATGTTTCTTGCCCAGTTGCGTAAATTCTTTACCACCCACCAGGTTGACCAAGTAGTTGGTGTTGAAGCGGGTGTTGCGGGTGATTCCCTCCAGCGTCTTGTACGCTGATTCGTAAATAGAAGTATTGGCGAGCAAGTAGTACCCATCAGAGAAGTACCGCTGTAGCGAAAGCTCAATGCCGTAATTTCGTCCTGTCCCTTCGTTCACCAAATCGACATATTTGATCTCGGCACCTTCGTTGATAGTCGCATAGTAGCTGGTGTCGTTGTTCTCCACCGGTAAGTCATAAAGATGCTGGTAATAAGCTTCAACTTTGCCGATCAGACCGGGAGCAAATTGGTGCTCGTAACCCAAAACAAAATGATGGGCTTTTAGTAGGTCCAGGTCTTTGTTGGGTTGGGTGGTATTACCCGCGCTGTCTTCAATTTTAGCAAAATAATGGTGAACGCTTTCCATCGTGCTGTGCAGCCCGTAGCCAAAACTCATAGTGTTGCGATCATTGACTTGCCAGCGAGCCGATAGGCGGGGCTCCAGCGTGTGCTTTTGGTTGAAAAACACATTGGTGTTGTGCAAGCCACCCACCAGGCTTATGTCGTCGTTCATGCGATACTTCCAGCTAACGTAGCTGCGGAGGTTACCCAATTGCTTGTCAAAATCTACCAAGGGACTCAGCGGTGAATCAATAGCTGGCCGCATCCGCTGGTCGATAAACTGGTCAAACAAAGTGTAGATCACACCAGCTTGTAATGTATGTTTTGGGTTGATCTCCCGGTGATAGGTACTACTGGCGCGGTAGGTGTTTTTCCGCAATTCGCTGGTGTAACTGTTGACGCCTGTACCCAGGGAGTCTGTTTTTTGGTAAACATCGTCATCAATACCTTCCAGTGAATACGACAAGGAGCTTTTGAGGTAGCCCTGCTTTCCAAAGCTGATCGTGTGATTCAGACCTGTATTGAAGAGGTAAGAAGCTTTTTCATAGTCTTCAAAAATTAAGCCACTCATGATCTCATCACCGGGCGTAGTCCAGTCTTCGGGCGTCGCGTTGACTATCGAAAAGTCACTCATGCCGCCTAGACCAAAGAGAGAGAAAGTTCCTGCTTTTTGCGTAGGTAGATTCAGCTTAAAGGCCGCATCTTGAAACCTTGGATTACCATCCACTTCTACCAAGCCAGCATCGTTGAGAATACTTGAGGTGGAGTAGCGGTAGTTGACCAAAAAAGAACCTCTGTAACCCTGTTTCAGCGGCCCTTCAACGGTCAGGTCGGTGCCTAATAGGCCGATCCCGAAAGTATATTCTCGCTTTTCATTGTTACCGTTTCTCAGTTTTACATCGTACACGCCAGACAAGGCATTGCCAAAAGTGGCAGGAAAGGCACCCATGTAGAAATCTGAAGTTGCCAGCAGGTTAGTATTCAGGGTACTGGTGGAGCCGAGCACTGCATTTTGGTCAGCAAAGTGATTGGGATTGGTAATGGGCACACCCTCCAGGGTCCACTGCATATATTTGGGGGAATTGCCGCGAACGATGATGTCATTACCACCAGTTCCTGAATTTGCCACCCCAGCGTAGTTGGCGGTAATAATGGACGGATCATTAAAGCTGCCGGTCATTCGGCTGATTTCTTCGGTAGAAATGGAACGGGCGCTGATCAAGGCCATCGAGTTGGTCGGAGTACCATTGCCTTGGAAGGCTTTTACCACGACTTCTTCCATATCAACAGCAGCCTGTTCCATCATGAGCTCCAGAACGACTTCCTTGCCGGAATTAACGACAATATTCGGAATGAGCGTATTGTCGTAGCCGAGGTAAGCCAAGCGTAAATCAATGCGACCCAGCGGTACTTTTGTGATCTTAAATTTACCATCAAGATCAGTGACATCCCCTTTTAGCGGCTCACTATTGACAATGATAACTTCGGCTCCAATAATAGGTTGGCGAGTATTGGCATCAATGATGGTGCCACGGACGGTCTGCGAAAGTTCCTGGCCCAAACCACTAAGGGCAAAGAACAGGATCAGCAGCGGTGTTAGAATTAAGTTTTGCATATCAACAAATTTTAGTGCTCAGTGCATTTTTGTTGACGCAAAGATGGGGGCTGTAACCGCCGCCATCGTCCGGTATTACATTTGTGAACTAGTTATGAGATTCCGTACTTTTAAAGCTTGATTGCTTTTGAGCGATTTTATGGATGGCAGACATGAGTCATTATGGTAATGAGCATCGCCAATATCACCAGCCCATCCAGCAAGGAAAACCGCTGAATGAATCCATCCGTAAATTAGGAAGGAAGATTGTGAGCTATAATAAGAGGCCTCGTCGAGATTACTGTTGTGATTTCACCCACTTCCGCGGAGTCATACCCTCCGTCTTTTTGAAGAAGGCATTAAAAACGGTCTTGGAATTGAAACCACTTTCATAAGCGAGCCCCAGCAGCGTCAGGTGGCTGTTGGCAGGGTCTAGTGCCTTGGTCTTAAAGACTTTTACCCGAAAAGCATTGATGAATTCATTAAAATTTTTGCCCACCTGATCGTTCAGTAACCACGATAGTTTATTGGGGTGTAGGTCAATGTGTTCGGCTAGTTGCCGCAAGGATAAAGAAGCGTCTAGAAACAGCTGTTCCTCCGTCATACTTTGATGTAGAGGCACCAGGTATTGTTCGATCTCTTCCGGTGTCATCAAAGCCGTACTGGTGGCCGGTTTTTCTGGGATAACGATGGTTTTGATAGGAGAGGGGCGGTAATTGCTTTGATCCGCAAAGTTCATTCGGTCATAAATGACCTGAAAGCGTTCGTCTGACCTGATATTGTCCCATATCCAGTGATGTTTGAGGGTCACTAACATCACGGAACGTTCTTGATAGCCGCGTTCCAGCCAAGCGATGGCCTCGTCGGGCATCTTTAGCATGGTGTACAGCATTGCTGGGTCCATGGGGTCGATGTAGTCCGTTTGTTTGATCTCCGCAAGGGCTTCTTTTTTCTGACCCATCAAAATCTTTACCATTAGGAGGTCCAGTTTGGCTAAGCCTTCCCCGTCAGAGATATCCAGTGCTTTTTGGATGGATAATTGAGCATCGTCGAACTTTCCGAGGTAACCCAAAACCAAGCCGCGCCACCGTTGCGCTTCGCCAAAATCGGCATCAATCTTCAGGGCATTATCAAAAGCTTGAAGAGCTTCTTCAAACCGTTGGGCAAAGAAAAAACACAGGCCTAGTTGCCAATGGCCAATGACGTGCAGCGGGTCGGTATCCAACAATTGCTGAGCGACATGAATTGCCCGATCATAGTCTTTTTGGATAAAGACGTAATAGTAGGAGATAAACTCATTCTGATTGGGTAGGCCGTTTTCAATCGCTTTGTTGTACTGAAACAAGGCGGCATCCCAATCCCAATCGAAGAAAAAGTGAATATAAGCCAGCACCTTATGCGCCAAAGGTTCTTGTTCATTGATGCTGAGGGCCTTCTTGGCGGCGATTCGTGCCTTGCCATGCGCCTCCGTGTTGGAGAGAATACCAAAACCAGCCTGATGGAGGTACGTCTCGCCGATATAAGCATAAGCTTGTGCATAGTGAGGATCAAGGGCTACGGCCTGTTGGAAATAGTCGAGTGCCTTTTTGATATCCTCAAAATCCTTCCGCTTGAGGTAGTAGCTTCCTTGCAGCAGTGCTTCGTAGGCGGCCGTGTTTTTGGTAGGCGCTTCTTTGGTGATAGTTCGGATATTGAAGTGCCCGAAGTTCTCCCGTATCTGGTCGGCAATGAGCAAGCTGATCTCATCCTGGAGGGCAAAAATATTGTCCATCTCCCGGTCAAAATTCTGTGACCAGATGTGCGCTCCGTCAGTGGTATCAATCAGTTGTGCCGTGATCCTGACCCAATTGTTGGCTTTGCGGATACTCCCTTCCAAAATAGTGCTTACCCCCAGCTGCTGGCCGATAGTCCGAATATCAATATTCTTGTTTTTGAAAGCAAAAGAAGAAGTGCGGGCGATCACCTTCAGCTCCTCAACGGTAGTGAGCGCATTGATGATTTCCTCCGTGATCCCGTCACTAAAGTACTCATTCTCAGAATCAGCACTCATGTTGACAAAAGGAAGGACCGCAATGGATTTGTTCTCGGGCAGAACGCTCATGCTTTAAAGAAGTGAGTTGTGGGGTTTGTGTGGCGGGCTAAGATAGGGAAAACTTGGGGATGGGAAGAGGAGTAGGGTTTCTATAAATCTGATAAAATGATGCACTTACTATTTTTGAAGATTTTTAAATTTAGACCACAGTAATAATATTTAATATTGCTTTATCTTTAGTTGGGGTGGTATGAGCCCGGTTGCCATGTTTGGTCAATTCTCAGTGATACGAAGAACGCATCATTTTATGCATCGGGGAATCAGATAAAGAGGGCAAAGGCCCGGACATGGTAGAATATTATGAAAAGGCTAAGTCTTTCGAGCGACGGATTAGCAAAAGGGAAGGCATGGAACTAGTAAGCAACGGAAGGCGATCTACTTGAGCTACGGGCGGTAATGCAGTAAACAAAATTGTTAATTGGTAGGGCGTGTGCGAGGGCTTGCGGCCTATTTTAGTTTTTGGATCACTCCAAATGCAAGTAAAAACAGGAATATTGCTATAAGTAGCTGTATTAGCTGAACGCCCAAAGATGGTGAGAGACTAAAGATAGATTTTATACTGCTCCAGAGTTTCTTTGTTATGTTATTCCAACGGTTTTGCTTCTGTTTCGGTGGTAGCGGGAAAGACTTTGAAGCTATGAAGGTTCCTAACTTTTCATCTTTCAGACGAGATATTTCGCCACTATAGTATCTAGCCTTATGAATTTCGTCAGCCCTGATCAGAATAGGCTTGTCAGTGTAAAGTGAACTGATATTAGTGTAGTATATGCCTTGATTAGAATTACTGCTGTAAGAGACTTTATTGATGAGGTTTAATGGTAGGTCAAAGTCTGGTAGAGTTGTGTGGATTTCTCCTGATCTGTAGTGAAGTGTTAAGAAGTGGAATCTGATTGACCTTTCATGGAGATAGAACAAAGTAAGCAAGAAGCCAATACCCTGCAATTGTATTTTATCTACTGTCTTTGTACCATTGCTAAGGCGTTCAATTCCATATCCCCAAAATGACCGCTCAATGATTCTTTTTTCTTCTACAAAGACTTTGAGGTTTTTAATTATCGCTGGGGTCCTTCTTGCTCTGATGCTGTTTTTGTCGAGTTCGTCAGTAACCATCTTTTCTACCTTCTGGAAAAAATAGTTGGAATTGAGTTTAGCTTTTATAGGGTTTTGCTCCATATCAGAGGGCTTTAAGGTCATTTAAGCGGCAAATTGGCCACGAAATGGCCACAATAGACTGGAAAGAATTTCCAGGAAGCATCTGTCAGTTAATCATTGGTTATTGCGCCCGTAATATACGGCTTTTTGCCTTACGCTTCAATTGTTTCTGAAAGAACAATAGCTTGCTTAATTGCTTAATTGCTTAATTGCTTAATTGCTTAATTGCTTGATGATCTTTTTTTGTCCAAAGCCTTACAGATATGAAATATGTAACCTTGTTTATTTTTGCATTACTTCTTTCCGGATGATCGAAAACTGAAAGCGCCCCAGGTTATGGGCAGTGGCAAGAAATTTCCCTTATAGATGATTTTGGAGACGAAACAGGAAAGACGGCTTTGCAATGTGTCGTTAAGGGGAAAGTGAATAATTCCGTCTTGGTGGAGCAAGACGCTTTTGGTGTGTTCTCTATCTCGGAAGGGATGATGAGTATTAAGCTGTTTGACTACTCGCTGGAAACCCCTGCTTATCTTCCTGAGCAATTCGACTGGTCAGTGGTGGAGATCAAGAAAGCGGACGGAGAAACAGAATATGAACAACTGCCGATTATTGACGGGTTTATAATCGACACGGAAAGGGTGATACTAGGAATGATGTTAGAAAGCGTCTATGTGGCAAAAATAATCGTCACTACAAAAAACGCAGACAAGAGCAAAAACAAATACCTCTTTGAAGTTGACACAAAAGGGCTTTTTGGGGATTCTGAATAGAAACTGACACTCATAGTGACACTTAGTGAAACAAAAAAAGACATAAATGACTGTTAGTCAGTCGTTTGTGGTCTTTTATTTGTAGCCCCACCGAGACTCGAACTCGGATCTAGCGTTTAGGAAACGCTTGTTCTATCCCTTGAACTATGGGGCCATGAACAGGAAGAAAGCAAATATAAGATGTTTAGTCTTATTCCATCTTACTCACTTGCTAAAAGCTTGTATCTTTCCGAAAATTTGTATTTCGGTATGCACAAAGCTTTTTCTTTCGTAAATCCTATTGCTGTCAAGGGGCTCAAAATGCCATCTCTTTCGCCTCAGATGATGTACCTGCTGACAACAGATGTTGAGCAATATGGCAAAGCAGCTATCTTGCGCCAATTGGCTCGCTTATTTGAGATTGATCTGGAAGAACTCTTACACCCCGTTTTAGAGCAGAAACCAGAAATATTTATGAATTATGACCCCGAAGAGGAGGAGTGGGAATTCCTGGGTGACCGTTCGAATAATGCCTTGTTGTTACGGACCTATCAGTTGGCACAATCCATGAAAACGGGCGAAGTAGATGATGAGACCACCGACTTTATGCAACAGCAAGGATGGTCGAGTTTCTCTGATTTGAAAGAAGCGATAGACAAGATGCTACAGCTGATCACCGACTATCCTTTTTTTGGTCGCGCGATCAAATACCAAGGTCAAGACGAGCTAAAACCGTATTTTGAACAAGCTATTCCTGAACACTCTAGTGAAGATAAGGTCATTACGACTTTCTACCAGGATGTACAAGCCTTAGCTGGTTTTTGTGCAGAAGCTAGTCAGCAAAAGTTGCTATGGTTCGCTAAACATTATTAGATCTTTTAAACCACCAAACACAATGACGCTGGAAACCTTCCACTCGTATTGCATGGCCAAGCCAGGCGTTGAAGAAACCTTCCCATTCAATGAATCCACACTCGTTTTTAAAGTGATGGGCAAAATGTTCGCCCTTTGCGGACTCGACAGAGAAGCGTTTGAGATAAACCTGAAATGTGACCCGGAATGGGGCGTAGAATTACGTGAGCGATACCCCGATATTCAACCCGGCTATCACATGAGCAAAATACACTGGAATACCGTCTTGGTTGAAGGCGATGTCCCCGAAAAACTCTTACTTCAGTTAATAGACCACAGCTACGACCTGGTTGTCAAAGGCCTCACCAAAAAACTGAAGCTGGAACTAGAAGAATTACGCAACCAGAACTGATGTGTGAAAAAAGGTGTAAAAGTTATAAAATAGGTGTAAAGGTGTAAAGGTTTTTTTCATCAACCATCAACTCTCGAACCATCAAACGATCCAACCAAAGAAAAACCATCTAACCATCAACCATCAACCATCAACCAAAAAGAACCTCATCATCGGCCACGGTATCGCCGGTGCTTTGCTTGGTTACTTCCTGGAACAAGCCGGCGAGGAGTGTATTTACCTTGATGCGCCCGACCAAAAGGCAGCCACCCAGGTTGCCGCAGGAATTATCAACCCGATTACGGGCCGCCGTTTTGTAAAGTCGTGGCGTATTGATGACTTGGTGCCTTTTGCTCAGCAGCTATACCGCAAGCTGGAGCAAGAACTGGATATTCGGTTTTATCACGAACGCCCTTTAGTCAGAACCCTCTTCAATCGAGGTGACGAAAACAATTGGCAAGCCAGGATACAAGAAGATGCTTACCAGAATTTTTTCCACGAACCGCCCCGTTTGGGGAATATTCCCACACTTACAGAACCTGCTTTCTCTTACCTCGAAGTAACCCAGACGGCACAAGTAACCATCGGCGTTTTGGTAGATGCTTTAAAGGCAAAACGAAAGAAAGAAGGTCGCTTTTATGATGAAGCTTTTGAGCCAGAGCAGCTGGTTATTCGTGAAAAGGATGTTCAGTATGGCGATTTGGTAGCAGATCGTGTCTTGTTTTGCGAAGGTTGGTGTGCCCGCTTCAATCCCTGGTTTGGCGATTTGCCTTACGGCGGAAACAAGGGTGAAGTGCTCCTCATTCGGCTGCCCAATGCCCAGTTGGAACAGATGTTTAAACACCGTGTTTTTATTGTTCCTTTTACGGACGATCTGTATTGGGTAGGTTCTACTTCCGAAAACCAGTTTACCAGTGACGAACCCACACCGGAAGGGAAAGCCTACCTGCAGGCTCGCCTGGAAGAGGTGCTTACCACGCCTTATGAACTGGTCGATCATCGGGCTGCTATCCGCCCAACGGTCAAAGATCGTCGGCCCTTTTTGGGGCTACACCTAACGTATCCGCAGCTTGGTATTTTCAACGGTCTGGGCACCAAAGGCGCTTCGTTGGCTCCTTTCTGGGCCAAACATTTTGCGGATTTTTTAGCTTTTAATAAAGAACTAGACTTTGCTGTGGACATTCAGCGTTTCAAATAAAAATACACACCATGCTGCTGCCTAATCGCCTATTTCTTCCTTTGTACAGACATTGCATTGCAATGTTTCTACTGCTATTTTTGACAATTACCTCCCTTATGGCCCAGGATATCCTTTCTAACGAACCATTCACCAAAGAATGGAACAATATCGATTCCCTTTACCAACAAGGGTTACCGGAATCGGCAGACGACGCACTTCTTGAATTAAAGGAGGAACTGGATGGAATGAATAGTGACGACCCTTTGCGGCAAGCACATGAAATCAAGGTTTTGTTATACCAGCTGGTGCTGGAAGCGCGGCAAGAACAGGGAGAATGGAATGCCCTGCAAACGCTGGAAGAGCTGACTGCTTACGCTGATCAGCCCACTAAAGCGATTTATCAGTCTTATCTGGCCGAAAAGTATCTCAACTACTGGCAAAATAACCGCTGGCAAATTGATCAGCGAACCGAACTTGCTGATACCAGCCCGACCACCGATGAAACAACCTGGAGTTCCCAAAGCTTCGTCAATCGTATCACCGACTTATACCTTTCTTCGCTTGCCGCAACAGAGCTGCGGGATAAAGACCTTGCCGCTTACGGCCCTTTAGTGGTTCCCGGCGAAAATGCGGAAGATTTGCGGCCCAGTATTTACGATTTACTACTGCACCGAACACTGCAATACTTCCAAAACAATGACGCTTTTCTTGGCGAACCTGCTTATGAACCGCTACTTGATAATGTGGCTTGGTTAGGGCCGGTTACGGACTTTATCGCTTTTAAATTACCAACCAGCGAAAAAGCAACCAGCTACCACCGTACCTTGGAAATTCTGCAAGAAGCCCTCCGTTGGTCTTTGCGTTTTCGAACAGATAGCAAAGCACAGCTTGACCTTGATCTTATCCGTCTCAAGCTGGTTTACGGGCAGTTGAATACAGAAGGTCGCCACGATGCTTATCGCAAAAGTTTAGAACGTCTGCAAAAACAGCACAAAAATACTCCCAAAGAGGCCATGGTACTCAAAGCGCTAATGACCTTTCACGAACAACAAGGATACACCTACAACCCAGGAGAGCCAGGAAAAGAAGAACTCCGCTGGGAATTCAAAAAAGCCATAGCAATAGCTAATGATGTTCGCGCTCGTTTTCCCAAAGAGCAGGCTGCAAGTGAGGCAACACAGTTACTCAATCGGTTATTACGCCCAGCGTTAAATACCTTGATCGAAGCGGTACAGCTACCACAGACACCTGCCTTGGTTTCAATATCTTACAATAATGTGGAGAAAGTCTACCTAAAAGCCATTCCAATCACGGTAGAGGAGTATCATGACCAAGATAAAACGACTACAGAACTGGAAACCATTGTAGGCAAAAAAGCTACCCTGGCATGGTCCGAAAATCTACCCCAACCCGGAGATTTTCGAGAGCATCAGGTAGAAACGGCCTTGCAGGGCTTACCCAACGGCGTGTATTGCCTAGCTGTCTCCACGAAGGCTGATTTTTCTTTCGAAGAAGGGAGCACAGTACTGACCTATTTTTGGGTGTCAGAATTGGCAATGATCCAAAATGTTGATGACGAAGGGCAGTATCAGATTAGGGTCGTAAATCGGAGAAGCGGCGAGCCTGTCCCCGCAGCCACGGTGAAGATATGGGCAGACAATCGCCGTAATCGCGATAATCAACCCATGAAGCAGCAAGCAGTTTATCAGACTGATGAAGATGGTAAGATCACTTTTCCGGGCGTTTCCCAAGGGCGGGTGGTGATTGAACTCATTAAAGGAGAGGATCGGTTGTACCCTTCCGAGTATTTGTGGCTCCGTAGTAACAACTACAGACGGCAGCAAAAATCACCGCCGTATACTGCCTTCTTTACCGATAGGGGGATCTACCGACCTGGACAGATCGTGTATTTTAAGACGCTGGCTTTACAAAAAGAAAAAGAATTAGCAGCCATTGTTCCAAACACAAAATTCTCGGTTAGCCTGTTGGATGCCAATAGCCAGGAAGTTGCTACGGTAGCTTTGCAAACCAATGAATTTGGCTCCGCACATGGTCAGTTTACCTTACCGCAAGGTGGCCTGTTGGGAACCATGTACCTGCGTTCTAACTTGGGCAACGGTACCACCCAATATTTACGTGTTGAAGAATATAAACGCCCTCGGTTTGAAGTAGAATTGGCTGATTTGAAAGAAGAACCCCGCTTATGGGATTCGGTTATGGTAGAAGGTACTGCTGCTGCTTATGCAGGACCAGCCATCGCCGATGCCAAAGTGAAATATACGGTGGTCAGAGAAACAGCTTTTCCTTGGTACCGTAGAGGGTATGGCCGTTATTTTCCTTCTTATGGGGAACCTAAGACGCTCGTTACAGGCACGACCACCACGGATGAGTCCGGGAAGTTTTCTTTCCGCTTTTTTGCTGACCCTGACGTCGCTGTAGAAGATCGCCAGTTTCCGACTTACTATTTCAAAATGAATGTAGAAGTTGTAGACGGTACGGGAGAAACCAGGATGGCCAATAAAAGTATTACCCTGACGGAATATCCATTTAGCTTGGATATACAAGCACCAGCATCTTTTGATCGCGAAGAAGGCCTTGTTTTTGGACTGGGCTGCAAAAACCTGGATGGGCAACCACTCGAAAAGGACGTTTCTATACAGATTGTACAGCTTGACGCCCCGACGAAGAATTACCATAATCGCTATTGGAGTCGACCTGATTTGCAGTTGCTAAAAGAGAAGGATTTTCGCGAATATTTTCCTTTGTTTACTTATAACAAAGAAGAGGAAAAAGAACACTGGCCCGAAGGCGATCAGGTGTATAGCACTACGTTGACACTGACTGGAAGTGATAGTCTTTCCATAGCTGCCAAAGATTGGAAGGTAGGCCATTATCGCGTCACCTTGCTGACGGTTACACCAGAAGGAGATACCTTGAAAACAACCCAGGATTTTCAGGTGCACGATTGGTCAAAAGGTAATTTTGCTGTAGGGGAGTGGCTTTACACACGGAAAAACGAAGCGCCTCTTCAGCCCAGTGATGTAGCAGAACTAGGACTAGGGGAGCAATCCGTCGACCTTCATGTTTTTTCTATCCTACAAAATCGTCAAACGACGCATTGGGAGCAGTGGCTAGAAGGGGAAACGGGCTTCGGTTATGAATTAGCGGAAGCTGATCGTGGTGGACTGAGCTGGAATGGGTTCTACATCACCAATAATCGTTATTACGAAACCTCGGCTTATTGGCCTGTTCCGTGGAAAAATAAGGAACTCGATATTACTTTTGAAACCTTCCGCTCCAAGCTGTACCCAGATGCAGAAGAAGAGTTTATCCTGCGAGTGGATGGACCAGACAAAGACAAGGTTGCTACGGAATTATTGGCCAGCATGTATGATGCCAGTTTGGATCAAATCAGACCATTTGACTGGACATTTCCAGCGTATCCAACCGGGATGGTAAGGCCCCAGTGGCAGGCGATGGGCTTCCGGCAGTTGCAAAACTATGCCAATTTCAATAGTCCGCCTGTGCCGTATGAGAAAGAGACCAATCTGGTTTATCCACGCCTTTGGTCCAGCTCCAGCTACGGTCGCCCTAATGCGTTTATGATGATGGACGGTGCACCAATGGACACAAGAATGCGCAGCACGATGGCCTTTAGTGAAGAGGAACCTGATATTACTATGTCGAAGATGAGAGCAGGTAGTGCTCCACCACCACCTCCGGCACCTTATGAAGCGATAACGAGTCCTGTAGGTGAAGCATCACCTGTGGGCCCTCCGCCAACAAAAATACGAACGAATCTGGGCGAGACGGCTTTCTTCTTTCCCCAGCTGGCTACAGATGCTGAGGGTAGGGTGGTACTCAAATTCCGTGCACCGGAATCTCTCACACGTTGGAAATTGCAGCTATTTGGTCACACCAAAGACCTGGCGTATGGCCTCTCCACAGAGGAGTTGGTGACGCAAAAAGAGTTGATGATCCTGCCCAATGCCCCACGCTTTTTGCGAGAAGGCGATCAAATAACTTTTACCGCTAAGGTGAGTAACCTCTCCGATAAAACACTCAGCGGCGAGGCTACACTGGAGCTGTTTGATGTGCAAACCAATGAAAGCATCGCCAGTGTTTACAGCTTGAAAGGGAAAAACACTGCTTTCAACCTGGCTACAGATGCTTCCCAAACGGTCAGTTGGTCGTTGATGGTGCCGAAAAAAGGAGCAGGCGTTTTGGGCTACCGCGTCATTGCCCGGGCAGGCGACTTTTCTGATGGCGAGGAAGCTGCTATTCAGGTATTGACCAACCGGGTGTTGATCACAGAAGCTCAGCCTTTGTTTGTACGTCCCAAGCAGACAAAAACGTTCACCTTGGAGCGTTTGCAAAACGCGGATGCGACCACAGATCAGCATGCTTTTCGCCTGGATATTACCAGTAACCCCGCATGGGAGGCGATCAAGGCACTGCCTTACCTACAGGAGTATCCATATGATTGTACGGAACAGATCGTCAATCGAATGTTTGCCAATAGTCTGGCTAGTAAGGTGGTCAAAGACTATCCAAAAATCAGAGAGGTTTTTGCCGATTGGCGAAGCAACAAGGAAGCGTTGAAAAGCCCACTTTACCAGAATGAAGAATTGAAAACAGCGCTATTAGAGGAAACGCCATGGGTAATGGAAGCCCAAAGTGAAAGCTTGCAAAGAGAACGCATCGCACTCTTGTTTGATCTAGACCGTCTGGCCAACGAGCAGGCTGTTGCCCAACGTAAGTTACTAGACCGACAGCCCCCAAATGGTGCTTTCAGTTGGTTTCCCGGTGGGCCGGAACAGTGGCACATGACTCAATATGTGGTAGAGCAGCTCTCGCACCTGCGGCAGCTTACGGGCGAAGAGATGAACTATGAGCTGAAAAATGCACTGGAAAACGCCATGCGTTACTGTGATCAGCAGGCTTATCAATGGTACCTCGAATTGGGCGAAGAGCAGAAAAAAGATAAAGTGTATGCTGCCAGCCCTCAAATCATCCACTACCTCTATACCCGCAACCTGAATTTAGATATCGACCTACTGCCGGAGCAAATGGCGATGTACGAATATTGCTGGTCGATGGTGACGGAACATTGGCTGGATGCCAGTTTGTTTGAGCAGGCCATGATTGCGCTTGCCGCAAAATACAGTAGTCGAGATGAGCTTGCTAACAAAATCTTCGCTTCTCTCAAAGAGCGTTCATTGTATTCAGAAGAGTTGGGCCGCTACTGGAAGCAAACCAACGGTTACTATTGGTACCAAAACAATGTGGAAACTCACGTAAAGCTGACCGAGCTTTTTGCTGTCATGAATGCCGATGGAGAGACCCTCTCTGAATTGAAGATATGGCTTCTGCGCAACAAAGAAACCAACCGTTGGGAAACGACTAAAGCCACTGCAGCGGCCGTCTTTGCCCTCGTGAGCACAGGCGACAACTGGCTGGGCGAGACGACACCACTAGAGGTGAGTTTCCCCAATTGGTCGAAAGATGCCTACGAGGCAAAAATAGCCACCGCGCAAGAGAATGCCGAAGCAGGCACTGGCGCGTATCAGGTGAAATGGACAGAAGAAGAAGAAGTGCAGCCAGCTATGGCAACGCTACGCTTGCGCAACCGCTCGAAAGCACCAGGATGGGGCGCCTTGTACTGGCAGTATTTTACCAGTATAGATGCCGTTACCAGAGATGGTGACAACCCGCTACGTATAGAACGCACCCTGTATCAACGTATCAATAACGGAGAGGGCGAAGTTTTGGAACCCTTGACCAATACTCCACAAGCAGGCGACCGAATCACCGTTCGCTTGGTGGTGCGTAATGATCGGGCGCTGGAGTATGTACACCTCAAAGATCTTCGTGCCAGTGGCTTGGAACCTATTGATCAACTGAGTAGCTACCGCTACCAGGGAGGCTTGGGTTACTACCAGCAAACCACCGATCTGGGTACTCATTTCTTCTTCCATTGGTTACCTGCCGGAGAATATGTATTGGAATACGACCTGGTTGTTTTCCATGAAGGCGATTTTTCTGGTGGCTTGTCTACCATCCAGTGTATGTATGCTCCTAAATTTGTGAGCCACAGTGAGGGGACAAGGTTGCAGGTAGGGCAGTAGCGAAGGCACTGTTTACCGTAGCTTGGGCTTCGGCCCTACGGTTGGGACACATCTTTTTGAAAACGGCTAGGCTTGTCGTAGTCTCCAGACTACGAACCTAGCGCAAGGCGTAGCCTGAAGCTCGGCGGACGGAGGAGCAGGCCAAAGGATAATAGGAAGCGATAGCGACCGGATAGCCTGGTGCCGCAGTAGCGTTTGCACAGCAACGCCACTGTCGGCATGGCCCCAGAAAATCATAGTTCAAGTCAAACCTCACACGCACTTATCCTTAAAATACCCTCCATCGTCGATAATTCTGGCATCACAGAGCGGAAAGGTGCATATTTGTAGAGAATTAATTACCCGAATTTATGCGCAAGCAAATCAAGAAGTTTGCTACCAAGAAGATAAAAGAATCATTTATGAGCACAGGGAAGAGTGATCGTGCCAAGCACGCCGATACCGTAGTACGCAATCATGTTATTTGGTCGATGGGGGCCAGTTTTTTGATCCCTATCCCGATAGCGGATGTTTTTGCCGTTAGTGCTTTACAGTTGGATATGATCCGACAGTTGAGCCGGGTTTATGATATAGATTTTGCGGAAACGCAAGGGAAAGCCATTATTACGTCTCTTACGAGTAGTACGCTGGCTCGCGCCGGAGCCCGAAGCTTGATAAAGCTAGTGCCTGGTATTGGGACACTCATCGGCGGTGTGACGGTCTCTGTTTTCAATGGTGCTTCGACCTATGCCCTCGGTGAAGTGTTCAAACGACATTTTGATTCTGGTGGTACCATACTTGATTTTGATACGGAGCGACTGAAAAAAGTCTACAAAGAGAAGTTTGAGAAAGGGAAGAAAGTAGCTAAAGAATGGCAGGCAGAGGAGGCACAAGCCCCTACGGAACCTGCTCCGAAAGAAGCAACGCCCGAGCCAGCGGCTACTGCTGATGCAGTCGTTGAAGAAACGATCATGGACAAACTTAAAGGCCTAGCTCAAATGCGAGATGATGGCGTAATTACTGACGAAGAATTTTCGGAAATGAAACGCAAATTGATTGCTGGGATGTAATGTGAATTTTGCAATTAATAAGACCGCCAATATGCGGCCTTATTAATTGCGGCTTCTATTAAAGTATCGTGTAACCAAAAATTAAGGAGAGCGCAGTGTAATCTGATTCGGATTTTCCAACAAGTTGGAAGACATTTTTATTCAACCGCTGTCTTATTTCAATGCTTACTTTGTTTGCAAAACAATATCCACCACCAAAGGCCAATGTGGTGCTTGAAGCCAAAGGTAAGCGACCTAAGTTAGGCGTTTTTACCTCACTCTTGCTTTTTATTGGAAAGTCAAAAATTGTGATGAAGTTCAAAAATAGTTTTGATCTTTTGCCCAAAAAAGAATAATACCTAAGCCCTGCACCAAGTTCAATTGTATGATAATCAATACTGCTTTCTGTCTGGAATAAATCTCTTGTTGAAGACTGATAAGATTGATAGGTAGGTTCTAACAAAAAGCTAATCTTGTTACGATAAAAGGGCATTACATATTCTGCTTCTAAGCCAAGACTGAGATTTGTTTGTTCTTCCCAGTAGAGGTCAAAAAAAGTAGAAGAAATAAAGGTATTGGTAATAGAAATAGAAGAGTGTTGCAGACCAGGGCGAATGCTAAGGTGGAAATTTTTATCTTCTTTCTTTGGGGTGTAAAGTTTAGAAGTTCCTCCGTTAAATTTGTTGTAATCCGTAAATAATCTAACCAGCGATTTTTGCTCATAAGTGAGTTTGTCGATCCTGTCAATTCCTATATTACCTCCACTCAGAGCGGTATTTAATTGGACCTTATATTGATTGTTGGTTCTTAATAGGTGATCTCCTACATCGTATTTTTTATAAAGTAGTTGTTCGATATCGCCGTTGTCTAAACGGAAAAAGAAACTTTTCATGGTTCTTTTCTCAAGAAAATAGAGTGTTGCTTTACCTTCTAGTATTACTTTTAAAGCAACCGTATCTTGTTCAAGGTTAAATTTGTTTGAAGAAGACAGCATGCTTGGGTTTTCAGAGGACCAGTTTACTTCACCCCGATAAATGATATACTTGGAAGCACCATTAATGCCGAACTCTTGAAGGTCTCGGATATGAACTTGCTGAACATCACCTCCTTCATTGATTTTATAGCTAAAGGAAACTGGATTGTTCTTCCAATCTTTGTTTTCAATTAAGCATTCTTGTCTTTTTCTTTGATTGTCAATAAAATAGCCTGGGTCAAAGCTTATTTGGGCACCAAGGAAACAGGCGTAGAAGAGAAACGAGAAAAGCGCGATATTCTTTCTCATGGTAGCGCGTTTAGTTTTTTAGTGATAAAACTTATGTGATGTTGGATCAACAAGTTTCGTTGTGTTTTTTTAGAGAGAGCTAAGTTAAACTCATTTTCGTTTTAACGCATCCACCAAAAAACATTTTCCTTGCATCTTATGCTTTGAAGCAATAGCTTCAGGTTGATCTGAAAAACTGTCCTCGGAAAAAATCCGTTAAAAATTACACTAATGTGCCAAGATATTAACATCTTAGCAGCTGGTCAGTAAGCGGATGTGGGAAAGCTACCCGAGATTGACTTAAAAAACGTATAATTGCATCAAAACAAAACCGGAAAATGAGATTGGTATTAAACGTCATTCTTCTAGTCATCGCTGCGGCACTTGCCTATATGCTGTATATGAGTATCGAAGAACCCATCGCTTTTGACGCTGAGAAAGAGCGCCGCAAAGAAATTGTTGTGGAGAAGTTAGAGCTCATTCGTGATGCTCAGGAAATGTACCGGGATATCACCGGAACATTTGCTCCTAACTTTGATACTTTGGTAGATGTACTGACCAACGGTCGCTTTACGCGTATTGCAGTCATTGGTGATCCTGATGATCCTAACTTTACCGGAGAGATCACTTACGACACCAGCTACACGAATGCGATTGATTCTATTCGAACCTTGGGTATGGATTTACAGTCACTGAAATTTGTGCCTGTATTTAAAGATACAGAGCAAGCTACTTTCCAAATTGCAGCGGATACCATTGATTATCAGTCAACAACGGTAGCTGTTGTTGAGGTGGGTACGCCTTACGGAACGTTTATGGGGAAATATTCCGATTTGCGTTTTGCGAAGTATGATCAGAACTACAGCCCAAAAAAGATTATCAAGTTTGGTGATCTGAACAAACCAAACCTTTCTGGTAATTGGGAGTAATTCGTTATGATATTACAGAGGAGGCTTTTAGAGAACAAAGCTTGCCTCAATCAGAACTGTCCATCCTTACCGGGATGGACAGTTCCAGTTATTTGATTACTGACGCTGAGAAAAAGGCATTGGCTATCAGGGCCTTTAGCCATCCTACCTCAGAGGCTTGGTGGCAAATGGATGAACGGCTAGGCGCTAGTTTTAAGAAGATTCGCTTGGCTTGGTTAGGGCCTCGTTTCACACTCGTACCTGCCAGGCTTTACAATGGCGATGCTCGGCAAACGATGCTAGCTGATCTTACGGACTTGAAAGCTTCTGATACGATTCTGGCAGATCCTATACCAGAGCTTGGTGCTTATTTGTTGTATGCGCTGGATCAGGAGAAATTGAGTGAGTGGCGGCGAGCTTTTGTTGGATGCCGTTTTTATCATGGCCTGACGCCGATGCTCCATGAATTGGCGCAGTATACCCGAAGATTGGGGAGGGCTCAGATGTACGCTTACCTGCGGGATGGTTTTATCTATTTGATTGCTATTGAGCGAGATCGGTTGCTTTTTTGTAATGCTTTTTCTTGTCACTCTGCCAAAGATTACCTCTATTACGTTTTGTTAGCTTACGAGCAATGTGGCTGGAAACCGGCTCAAGTACCGCTGAAAATCTTTGGCGAGATATTACCAGCAACGGAAGTCTTTAATCTTTTCTATCGTTATGTGCGCGATCTAGGTTTTCTTCAATTGAAAGAAAACTCCATGATGGGGCCACAAGCTAAACAACACGAGGTTCACCTCTTTTATGACTTACTGAGTCTTCAACATTACCATTAATTTTTTTGCATGCGTATTATCGGAGGAGAATTTAAAGGGCGGCGCTTCAATCCACCAGCAAAGAATTGGCCTACCCGCCCTACGACAGATTATGCCAAAGAGGGTTTGTTTAACATCCTGTATAATACCTTTGATTTTAGTGAGCTCAGAGTCCTCGACTTATTTGGAGGGACGGGCAATCATAGTTATGAGTTTATCTCCAGAGGATGCCGTGATGTAACTTATGTAGATAAATTTCCAGGCTGTGTAGCTTTTGCTAAACGTACGGCGAAAGAGCTTGGTATTGAAGACTTTATGCGCATCAACAAGGCCGATGTCTTTCGGTTTATCCAGCAGCGGCAAGCTCCCTACGATTATATTTTTGCTGGTCCACCTTATCCTTTACCTAACATTCCGGAAATCCCGGACCTTGTGCTACAGCAGGAACTGTTGAAACCTGGAGGTTGGCTGGTATTAGAGCATAACCCACGGCACAATTTCGAGAAACACCCCAATTTGCTGCAAGTTCGTAATTATGGGACCACCATTTTTAGTATTTTTACTGTTCCGGTAACGGAGGAAGAAGAGTAAACTACACACCCACACTTTTTTAGTTATTTCCATCTGATCAACTTATTAGCAGTTCTTTACAACTGGTGGTAGGCTTTAATGTCGACGTATGTTGCAGCGTTGTGTAGTTGCTTTGGTAATTTCCTTGATAGGTTTATTACCCCTTCGTGCTCAGTCTTCGGATGCTCCCCGGAGTGGAAAATGGTTAGGGAAGCTCACTCAAGAACAAGGGGGGTATCGGCAAGAATACGATTTTGAGATTTATCTCATTGAGGTTAATGATAATAGCTACACTGGCCGTACCTACGTTTATGCACCGAATGTATTAGGAATATTATCGTTTAAAGCCCAACAGCAGGGAGCTGTTTTGTACTTGAAGGAAGAAGAATTGTTGGAGAGCCGTAAACCAAGCGATTTATCCTGGTGTTTCAAAACCATGCAGTTGAGGAAGGTGAAAAGAGGAGGAGATTGGTTTTTGGAAGGCCCTTGGCAAGGTGTTTCTGATTATGGTATATGCATACCAGGCTGGCTCAGTCTTAAATATATTCCGCCACAAGTTTAATATCTTTGAACTGTTTCTTTGTGACTCTTTGGCGATAATATTCGTCCAAAAAGTAGATATAAGTATTTTTGTACTTTTCCTAAAAAACAAGACTTTCGAAAAATTACATCATACCGTTTCTAAAGACAAAGAGCGTTTATCTGGTTTACGCCACCAGCTCAACCAGTGGGGGAGTACCAGAGAACCCTTTTTGTTGTTAGCTGATTTTGAACTTCAGCAGTTGCGGGCCATTCGCTTGGCGGATATTGATCCGGCAGAGCTTCGCTTTCAGTTTCATCAGCACTCTAATGACTTTATTCCTATGGGGAATTCGGTGCCACCGCTGATGTGGGACCCTACTTTCATTAGCCCGGAGCGGTACTTGAAGGCTTTTCAACGTGTGCAGGAAGGTTTGAAAAGAGGAGACAGTTTTTTGATTAACCTCACTTTTCCAACTGCGGTCGATACCAACTGGAGCCTTGAAGACATCTATCAAAAAACCCAGGCGCGCTATAAACTGTGGTGGAAAGATCATTTTACGGTCTTCTCGCCGGAGATTTTCGTTCAAATTAAGGACAACCGAATTTTCTCTTACCCCATGAAGGGCACTTTACCTGCTTATTTAAAAGGAGAACAGTTACTTGCTGACCCTAAGGAAAGTGCAGAGCATGCTACGATTGTAGACTTGATTCGTAATGACCTGAGTCAGGTGGCCAATAAAGTTCGGGTAGAGGATTATCGCTACCTCGAGCACTTGTCTACCCCTCGGGGTGGCTTATGGCAAACCAGTACGCGTATCGGCGGAACGCTTCCTGTTGATTTTCATCATCAGCTCGGAGATATTCTTTTACGCTTGTTACCCGCTGGTAGTATTAGCGGTGCCCCGAAGGTAGAGACCGTTAAGATTATACAGGAAGCAGAAGGCCAGGAACGAGGGTATTATACGGGTATTGCTGCGCTTTGGGATGGCTATGAGCTAGACAGTTGTGTACTCATCCGTTTTGTGGAAAAACACAAAGAAGGGATGCGTTATTGGTCTGGTGGAGGAATTACGGCTTACAGTAATTGGGAGGAAGAGTATCAGGAATTAAAGGAAAAGGTATATCTGCCTTTGAGAACGGCAGCAAAAGTAGATTTGTCCTTGTCATAATCCTGACTTATATTTGGTAAATTTTCAAACTACACCCAATCCCTTCTACACTTTGTCTGATCAGCTGGTTCAATTAGTAGAGTCGATATGTTTGCGTGAAGGCAGCTTGAATCTCCTCCCTTTTCATCAGGAGCGGGTAAATCACTCTCGTCGCCAGCTTTTTGGGATTAAGCAGCAGTTGAATTTAAAAACCTTTCTAGATCAGCAAACACTTCCTGATACTGGTTATCACAAAATCAGGATCGTTTACGATAAAGTTATCCATTCTTTTTCATGTGAAGTTTATACTCCCCGGCGTGTGAAAACACTGCGGGTAGTTAAGTTGGAGCCTTTCGATTACCGCCACAAGTATCTTGACCGTAAACCTCTTGACGAAGCCTTTACCTACCGTGATGGCTGTGATGACATTATCATGAGTTGGCATGACTTTATTACGGACACCTATTATGGTAATCTGGCTTTGTATGACGGTCAAAAATGGTGGACGCCGGTGCATCCGCTGCTCAAAGGCACACGTCGGGCGAAGTTGTGTAAAGAAGGCCGAATACACCCCACCGTTATCCGAGTCCCTGATCTGAAATACTTCAAAGAGGTACGGATTATCAATGCCATGATACCACTAGCCGAAAGCAGGTCTATTAAGATTGATCAAATCTTTTTGCCGGGGGAATAGGGGGTAGACGATGGCCTCCTTAGGAGAGCTTGCGACGATCAGCAAAGCTAAAAAATAGCTGCGTCATATTTTCATGAATTCTGACTTGGCAGGCTATCGTTTCCTGTAAAGCATCCGCCGTGGGTACGCACGCTTCTCTAGCTAATATTCCAAATACACGTAAGTCGTTAGTAACAGGACTATGCCAGTTAAATTCAATATTATCAATACTTAATGAATGAAATTTAAGATCTGCCATATTTCTCTTTACAATTTCATGATGTAGATCAATGCATAATAAGGAGGCCTGTTTTCATGTTCCTCATTTCCTCCGCTATCCCCAATAGTTACAGCATGGGAGTGTTCACCTTTGGGGTTAAGTACAGATGATGGCTTCTCATCCCATCCTCCTCTATAGGTCCAAGCCCATTTGTCAACAACAGCACTTGTTCTGCCAGTGGATGTATCATCATTATTAAAATAAGAAACCTTGCCCTTAATTGCATTCCGAGAATTAAAGCCCAAGCCGTCGCCATCACCAGTATCTATGGGAATGACATGCTTATGGCCTCCAGAGGTTGACATACTTGCGTTATGAGAATGAGAAGGGATTTGCTGTTTGTTTAAGGTAACATTCTTATCACCTCCTTCATCTCCAACCGAGTATTCGGTACCAACTCCGGCTCCAACAATAAATTTATCTCTTAAATCAGGTCTTCTATCTTGTCCATCGCATAGTGCCCACCCTTGAACATCGGTATTTTCTATTCCTTGCCCATTCGAATGAAAATCCCCAGCACTCCCCGAATACATAATAATCCCACCAATAGGTACCAAATAGCCAGTTTGGTCTTTTATCCTGCCTTCTGCTTTTACATCTCCTGTTATATGGAGTGAATTGACCTTAACTTCACCATTAACATTAAGGGCGTAATCGCCTGGGTCATCTGTACCAATACCCACCTTACCTTCAATGAGCAAGCCGTTGTTTGGAGTATTAGGTACAGTGTTTTTGATAGCAACTCCACCATATAGTGTAAGGCCTCCTGCATGCCACATGTCAATTTTTGCCCCCTCTCCTATAGCCCCCATACCTATAATGGAAAGCGAATCATTAAAATGTCTCCCGACAGAAATCTGAGCAGAATTTAATTGATGCCCGTTATTATTCCCGCCGAATAAGATAGAATCACTTGTAATGTGAAGATTACTGTCAGGGTTTTGCCACTTACCATCAGAACCGTGAATAGAAAGTGGGGCCTGTGGATCAGTTTCAACTCCGGCATAGTTACTTCCGATAACAATTCCACCAGCAACGTGCAACTTGGCCTTTGGGTCATCCGTTCCGATACCGACGCGATTTTCTTTAGTCGTATCGTCTTGCCTAAAGACCAAGGGCCCTTTTTCAATAGGTAGTACAAATTCCCCATCCCAGAAGCCTGGAATATCTTCATAACGAATGTATAGATTAGAGATGCCGGAAGGCTGGTCGGTAATAATGCCAGCTATTTTTACTTCAAAATAATCGCCATAACCAAGCTCTTGGCCGTTGGTAGGAGATAATTTCCAACTACCATTTTCTGCTGTAGTTTCAGGATGTAAATCGAAATATCCCTCCGAAGACGGGTCTTGTGTAGCTAAAATTACAACACCCGTGTCAGCCCTTACAAGACGTGCTTTCATGGTCATGCCAGTGTAGCTGTCTACCAATACAGATTCATCTGTATCATCTCTGCTCACGAAGTCAAAAATGAATAAGGAGTCATCATCCGTTGTATCACCTCCACTGTTCCATTTAATCGTATATTTTTTGGAGGTATTGGTGAGTCGAAGGGTCAAGTCATTGTCGAGAGCGTCACCATTACTTTTAGTCTTTTGATTTATTACGGTATTGGATCCAATAAAGCCGGCATGCAAGGGAATGTATTCTCTTCCCACATGCGAGACCAAATTGAAATAAGCGATTTGGGCCCCTCTTTTGAGAAAGTTGGTTTCCGTTGGGTATTTCAGTTCATTGTATTGAAGCTGTACCTGGCTGCCCCGACTGCCATATTTTCCATCTCCAAACAGGCCGTTGATTTTCAGGTGGAGGAAGCCGTCATTAGCAGGAATGGATAATGCATTATCAGCCCCGGTATTCGTATAGGAAAGCCATATCTTCAATGTTTTACCAGGAGAAGCCGTATAATCCAGGTTCCAATCAGTATGATCAGTGATGATCCTGCTGCCGTCCGTAGCAATAATAGTAACGGCATCAATTTTTATCTTCTCAGGTTTTAATAATATTCCCGGCCGGAATTCCAGCATGAAATGATGGTTGTCTTTGGAGGCTGTTCCTGCTCTTCCCTCTATCCTGATATCGGTGGGAGTCGTATTTACGATCTCGGCGACCATTGCTTTCCCACCGGTATTTTCGGTTATATAGAGCGTGTTTTCATCCTCATCATTTAAGAAGGAGAAATCCAAGGGGTGCAGTGCGCGGTAGGTATTCATTATCGAAATACCGGCTAAATATTCTGCTTCAATAGCTGCCGCCGAAAGGGAATCTTTGAATAGCCGAAGGTGAGCGAGTCGACCTTGTGTGTTACCCGTAAGAGCGTCGTTGGCCATTACATACAAATCACTTCCAGGGCCACCACAGGGTGTCCTGAATTTCATGTACAGGTGTACCCATTTGTTTTCCGGAATACTTTGATAAGTGATCTCCACACTTTCTCCATTAACATAGAGCTCCCTTAGGTTGTTAGTATTATTACGAAAGAGTAATTGTCTTTCACCAGGGAAATTACTAGCTAATAGTACTCGGTTTGGGGTCGTATCTTGTGTATTTGCCAGATTTACCCACATAGAGAGTGCTTTTCCTTCTCCGACTTCGTGGAGCCGCACGAAATTATCTACGCCATTGAAACGCAGGGCCGATCCGAATTCCTCGTCCATGACGATATCTGCGCCTACCACCTCCGAGGTATCCTTTATCGGAGTAGCCTGGATGCCGGAGGTGTCGATTAGTTTGCCGTTAACCAAATTGTCCAGTTGCAGTTCCAGTAACAGATTGACGTCTTTTCGCTTAAGGTTTACAATACGGAGCGCTGCTGCTTGCTCGCCGAAGAGTTCATAAGCTTTGCCTTGGTAGGCTAATTGTTGGTATGCCAGTTCCACACTCGTACTGGGTAGCTCATTTTGCCCAAAACCATTTGCCAGGAATAGATTAGAGAGCTCAATTTTCACCTCATTGCCACCAGCCGGAATAGTGTAGGTTTGCCCTTGGCCTTTAAATAATATCCAGACTGGGACTTTACCATTTGTAGGCCCGCCTGTTGTTATGCTCCAACCTCTTTCAATTTGGATATTACCCCGAGTTAAATCCAATAATTCTTCCTCGAATTCTAGCGCAAAGTGATAATTGTTAACCCCTGGGGTGGCATCGCCGCCTTCTAATACAACTGCCGGAGACGTGTAATTACTCAGTACCAATTGTAAGCTAACAGCAATGTTCTGGTCTGTTACATAAAGAATATTCTCGTTTTCATTGTTCAATAACTTCATGTAGAGCGGCTCCAGGGGCAATTCAGAAAGCAGTACTGACAGATCGTTACTCCTTTGTTCTTTGATTTGCTGGTCGGTAAGCGATTCGCTAAATAGGGAAAGGCGTGCGAGTTTACCTTTTAGGAAATTTGAAGGAATTCCGTCCGTTGCGCTTGCCATCAAAGTTAATGGACCGTTATAAGCATGAACGGGTTCAATATACAAATGAACCCATTTGTCTTCACTTAAGGTGTCCCAAAGTTGGCCATGAATTAAACGACCATCAAAAAAACGCCTGATATAGAGGCGGTTTAGAGTTCCGATAGCGATAGGGAAGGAGGCATCACCGTCAATTAAGATGCCGGGAAGAGAATTGTCGGAACTAGCGTCGGCTAAGTTAATCCAAACCGAAATGGCTTTTATCGCTCCGACACTTGGAATCTGTAAATATTGATCTATACCATTAAAACTAAGTACCGGACCAAAATCGCTATCCTCCAATAGGCTGGCATACACTTCGGTCGGAGAAATGACGGGCAGTGTATTAGAACTGTTAATCAATCGATTATCACCGTTGAGTTTGTTGAGCTTTAATTCATGTAGCAGATGCTCTCGCTTTGCGTTAAGCGTAACGATTTTGAGACGGGTAGATTGGGTTTGCTGGAGAATATAGGGGGTGTTTGTGTACCGGAATTGGTCGGCATAGAGCTTCACTTTAGTGTCTGGCCCTCCAATTTGTAAACTTTTTAACGCGCGTGGTTCCAGGTTCCAGATGGTTATTCCGTGTACGTGATCTCGGGTGATTATCTGACTTCCGTCTGGCGAAAAGATCGCGGATTTGACCGCACTGCTATGGCTAAAGCGCATTAGTTCTTGACCATCCAGGTTCCAAAGGCTTGCTGTATTATCATCAGGGCTATGGATGAGTATTTTTTCTCCATTTGGTGAAAAGGAGGCCCGACTATTACGGTGATTAAGGGCAAAAAGCCTTACTGTTTGCCCATCGGCGATATTCCGGAGTGTAGCAGATCTACCATAAGAAGTAAGCAGGTAAACGCCATCCGGCGAAATGGCTAAGGATTGGGCGGGGGTATTATTAAAGCGTCGTTCTTCAATGCCTTCCAGGTTCCATATACGGACTCCAATAGAGGTGGAAGCTACTACATATTGCCCGTCAGGGGTAAAAGCTGCTGCTTTGACGGATCCTTCCTGATAAGGAATCTGGAAATTTTGTAGTTCCGTGCCGGATAAATCAAGTAACCGTAGCGCATTGGTATTCACGCCTATTACCAACAAGGATTGTCCGTCTGGTGAAAAGACCAAGCCGCTTGCATAGCCATTAATATCTTGAAAGTCTGTGGTCTCTAAACCAGCAAGGTTCCAGCTTGTTAATGGCTTTCTTGATTGATGTGTTCCTGCCAATACATGTTTTCCATCTGGCGAAAAGGCCAATGATCTGATTTTCGCGGAGGTACGAGGGAATAATTTAAGTTGGCGACCGTCTACATCGAAAAGGTATAAATGATGTCCTCTCGCTTCCAGTATATAACGGCCATCCGGCGAAATAGCTATCGAATTAGTAAGGCCATTGGTGCCAATATTGAGGTGTTTTATTTCCAGGCCCTCCTGGTCCCACATCTCCTCACTTATGTTCTTGCTACTTATAAGGTCATACTGTATTTGGTCCGTTGGAAATGCAACTGGCGGAAAGTAAGGGGTATCGGTAGCAGCGAGGCCGCTGATATTTAGTTTAAGACTACCAGAAGCGGGTATCTCAAGTACATCACCTTCTTTATTATAGACGATCCATACGATCACGGTTTTATTGGCTAATAGCTCACTACTTAGGCTCCAATCGCCTTGGATTTGTATGCCATTGGCTGTAAAATCCAACTGACCCGGCTGAAATTCCAAAGCGAAATGATAATTGTCCGGATCGGGATTTTCGAGACTCCCTTTTAAGCTGATAGGGATGGTGGAAGTATTACGAATTTCTGCTACCATCTGGGTAGTAAGGCCAGCTTCATTAAGGTAAAGGCTGGTATTATGATCCAGGTTCTTCATGCTGAACCGAAGAGGTGTCCGGTTCATGGTTTGTGGCGGCGTCAGCAAAGAGACGTCTGCTTCTCTTTGGGCGTCCAACTCTTGGGGAGCTAGTGCAGTGCTGAATATTCGTAGCCGGGAGAGCTTGCCTTGTGAGAAATAGCGAGAAGGATCCCAGGACATTAAGGAAAGTTTTCCGCCAAAAGAATCCGCCGCTTCAAAATAGAGATGAACCCATTGGTCCCTGGGAATGCTGCCCCAGGAAGCTATTGAAATGCCGTCTACGGACATTTTAGCTAAGTTATAAATTTGGGGATTTCCTACATGAAAATGACCCGTTGCTATTCTCAACAAGCTATGCATGTGATGGTCAGCGGTTGCTTTGTCAAAATTCACCCAAACGGAAATGGATTTGATCCCTTGTAATTCCGGTAGCAGTCCGTAATCATCGACCCCATCAAAATGCAATATTGGACCAAAAGTATCATCTGATTGCAAGGTGGCACCATGTATTTCGGTAGCAGATATTAGGGGCGAAGTTCTGGAATTATCGATCACTTTGCCATCGACAAGCTGGTCGAATGGGAGTGCTAATAGCAAATTGTCTTGTTTTCCTTCGATGGTGGTTATCTGGAAATCTTTGATTTGATTTTGCTTAATCTTGAAATCGGGAACTTCTACATAATGTAGGTGATCACATCGTAGTTTTACGGAGGTATTACGCCCTTCGTTTTGTGGAAGATCAGCAATGACTAAACCAACGATTGCTAATTCAATATTGTGATTGGGCGCTATGGTTAAAGGGGCGGTTCTATTGCTATAGGTTATCCAAACGAATATCCTGTCATCCTCTGATTCTTCACTCTTAATCTGCCAGTCTTCCTGCTGTTGAACCTTGATCCCACCCTCTTCGAAATTTAATAGACCTGATTCGAATTCTAAACTAAAATGGTAATGTGCTGGTCCTGGGGGTAATTGGGAGCCGGTAAGCAGAATAGCTGAATTGGTGGTATTTTGAATGTCCACAAACATATCAGTACTTGAACCATCTTCACTGCGGTAGAGCTGGGTGTCTTGCTTCTGGTTCCAAAAATTAAGATCAAATGGCTGTAAACGCTTGTTGGTGGAAAACCCGGAGCTATCCATTTCTTCAATTTCGTCCGCACTAAGCGCACGATCATATACGCGAAGGCGTGCAATTCTACCAGGCGTGGATGCTTGCCCTTGTTTTCCCATCAAATGGACAATAGCATCAAAGGCTTCTGTTGCTTCCACATATAGATGAAACCAAGTGTCTTGTGGAAAATCATCCCAACCTCCAACCACTACGCCATTTACACAGTATCTTGCTACGTTTACAGCCACTCCATTTCTTAATTGAAACGGGATGGTAGCTTCACCTTGGGCATAAATAAGGCGATGATGAGTAGTGTATGGTATTTGTACGTTATAGGTTGGTGCGTTATTCAACTTAACCCACATCGAAATCGCTTTAACGCCTGACAATAGTGGAAGTTGAAGGTAATCATCCTGACCATCGAAACTCAGTATCGTACCAAAAACAGGGTCTTCCCCAAAAACTGCTTTTACAGTTGTTTGGGGTGAATGCTCGTTGGTGATATTGTCTAGGAGTCGATTAACTTCTGGCGAAATGTCGAGGAGTATATTATTCATGATCTGTTTTTTTAATTTTCTGTGGTGGCTGTATTAGCTGTGGGCTTTAGCTTTAGCCAACCTTCCAGAATGGTGTTTTCTCCTGAAAAAAGTATCTCAGTAGTCGGGTGAGGATGTATTTCAATGTCCTTCCATTTTTCCTGCTCTTTTTTGATAAATGACCATTCGTACCCTTGTGTAGCAGGTAGTGAAAAATGTAGGCCACTGGGCCCGATGAGATGAGGACTGGAAACAAAAAACACTTCCATCTGTTCCATCGCTTCCGTATAAAGATGAGGGGGGATATCAAGCGCTTTAACGGGCAATAAGCCTGTGGTTAGGGTCACCTTGCCCCTTGGGTCGAATAGCAAACTAATCTTGAGTGGATCGTCATCCAGGGTTTGGAATTGATTGACGGGTTCGTGCCCCTGATGTTTTTCTTCCCCTTCCGTTTCGTTGTGCCAAGCCTGTAGGGCTGCATCGTTACCAAGGTGGGTGTCGATATAGGGCGTTTCCCGTTCATCAGAAGAGGGGGAGAAGAAGGTGTCGTCCTTATAGCTGCCGTCTTCATTTTCGACCCAATAGCCAACGACGGCATCGTTCAATTGGTCGTGCTCGCCTATTCTAATCGGAAACTGGACTTTGGTAAATTCAGTGGTTTCTCGCACCCGTCTTTCCATATCGAGGCTGAATACATCCCATCCTTGGTGGATAGCAGCTGGCGCTCTCAGTGTTAAATCAAGTGAGGCTCTAACTAGCGCCAGCGGCCTGCCGATCAATTGGGCGATGCTATTGTGCTGCCCAAAAGTGTCTGGTTCGATATTATTCAGCGCAGAATCAATAGACGCCAGAAAATGAGTTAAGAAATGAGGGTCTTTACCTGCTCCGCGCAATCCTTCTTTTATGCGTGTTGCCAGGAAATACATCATTTTATACAATTGCTCGTTGATGCCTGGTGGAACGGCTTCTTCCCAGTTTTTAAGGTTGGTATCCAATAGTGATTTCCCCTGTGTGCCAGGGGCAGGCTTCCAATCGCCATCGGTTGAGCCAAAAGCTCCCAGTGCTTTTCCTGTTGCGTCAAAAACCATAAGGCTTTTGTCTAGCTTATTGGTCATTACCCATCCACAAATAGGGCTGTAATGCTTCAGCTGATTGGATTCAATCTGTTTTTCAATAGCGGATAACCAGCGGAAATGAACCTGCGCTGCTTGTAGGAACCGAGGTCGGAGTAAAACCTGATGTGGGCTCCCCGGAGCTTCAAGGTATTCGCTAGTGATCAACCTCCCTTTGGTATTAATATCCAGGTCAATGGCTTGCCCAAAGGTGTCTACCACTCTCAGGTGGGTAATGGATAACTTACCGGCCCGTAGCGGGTTAAAGTCGTTTTGCGGGAGCGGTGCGCGAAGAGAAGCCCTGCCGACGAGTCTTTCTACTCTTTTTGTGAAATCACTGGAAAAGGATTTTACCGTGTTATTTGCGGGTACTTCGGCCAGTTCCACAGCTGTAAGCGATTCAATAATATAGTTATGCAAAGTTTTGGGTAAATGGTCCTCAATGAGGCCCTTTAAGGGGGTATTGCCATTTCCGGTGACCGAAACGGTACTGGGAAATGCTAAAGGGTCTTTGATTTTTAGTTCCAGGCTTTCCTTTCGCATGAGCAAGCTCTCGTTGAAGCCACCCAAGGCTTGCGAAAGGGTATGTAAACCCCCATCGGTAAGCTTTTCGTAGGCCAACTCGGCGGTTTTGTACAAGGAGACATTGGTGTTCTCCGCTTTCCCAAGGTAAATCTCCAATGTCTCGGCCATGTACTTACTGGCATAGGGAGTAAGAATCGAAGAACCGGCATAGATACTGGCAGAAGGCTTATAGTTCTCGCCCTCGAACCGATAGCTTACATCTGGATCATTTTCCTTCAACCTGAAATTGTCGGTAATATAAGTAGCGGCGAAATCTACGGAGTCTTCTTTGGTGTTTGCGCCGTTTTTGACCCCTAGGAGTTGCGTTTTCCATTCCAGAAAAAGAGGGTTCCAGGATTGGTCCATCNNGTTCCAGGATTGGTCCGTCCATGTTTGAAATGCAGGATGATTCACCCCCGATGGGATTTGCCGTGCTATTTGGTCAATCTTAGTCCAGAACACGGAAAGTGATTTCTTGCTAACAATAGCTTCAACGGTTTCGGGGTGCGTTAATACAGCACAAGGCAACCTGCCATCGGAGGCATGGCTGCCGTCCTTACCATAACGGCTACTGGCCTGAAGAGCCGGACCTTCTACTAGCACGACAGGGTCTTTGGGTTTCCAGAACCGAGGCCGTGGTTTTTCAACGAGCGTAAATTGGGGAGCTACTAGTGTTTCTTCTTCCTCCAAATCTCGATTGAGTTCTTCTTGTTTTGCGATATTTAGAACCCTGGCTTTATCTGTTAGGCGGCTATTGATTTTAGCTAATTCGCCGCTTAGTTCCGTATGTTTTCTAGCCAGTAAGTTTTCCAGGTACTGGTTGAGGTGAATAAGGTCTTCCAGTGTCTCAATGTCCGCTTTCTCAATATAAAATTTGAGTTCATCGACATCCTGATCTGTACGCCAGGATTGCTCGGGAGGGTAGGCGCAAACCATGTATTTGTACCAGTCGGCATATAACTGTTCTTTGAGGCTGTCCGTTTTTCGAATGGCCTGGTCATATTCCAATTGCAAACTGTTTAATTCACTAAGGAGCCCGCGCATGTGATTCCACATTGTGTCTGCGGTATCATCTTTTATTTTTTCATCGCCTTCTTTTTGTATGATCCAATAGAAGCCTCCGTCTTCTGCGGTGAATCCTTTTTCGTGCTGATACTGCCGAAAACGGGCTTCTCCATCTAACTGATCTTCTATTTTGAAACCCATCAGTAAGGCCTCCAATTGGTTTTCTATACGAAGCTTATGCTTTGCCACTTCTGCCTCAGTTCCTCCTTTTTCGTCCGAAAGGTTTTTGGCGAGGTAGGCAGAAAGTGCTTCGGGACCGGTAATTCCTACGGCGATTTTTACATCATCTCCCGTATCGTCAGATAGGCTTTCTCTCATCTCTCCCAGCGCTGTGTTGGGGGTGAAGGTGATTCGGGAATAGCACAGCATCTCGGTTGGGACCGTTTGCACACTAGTAACTTGTTGTCCTCCGGAAGAAGTCGACCATTTGAGTGTGTCGAGGAGGTGTTGCTGCTTTTTGACCTCCGCAGTAATACTGGACAGTTGCTTGTTTAGAAAATCATTGCCGGGATCACTGTACCAGCCTATCAGGTCATACGCTAAACCGGTAGGCGGCGGGCCGGTCATCTCCGAATCATGGAAACCAAATACACTGTGGCAATTAGGATAAAAAGCAGCGAAAGTGGGTTCTCCGTAGCCAAAGATAGTGAGCTCAGGATAGTAAATATTCTCAGCTGATGTGCTGATGTCAAAGATTTCAAATGGCAAGGATTTACCCATAAAACGAAAGGGGATATAGTCGGTCTCTCCCGGCTGTTGTGGTGCCGGATTGGGAACACAAACCATGTTTCGTCCTTCTTCTGTTTTTGTAAGAAAATCACTTAAGACAATCCATTCTTTTAGGGTCTTACCGTTTAGGGATTTTCTAATGAGCCATCGGTTAGGCACGATGGGAAAGTTAGTTTTATGTTCCGGATCGTTTTCGATGGTTTGCCCTCTGGTGAGTGCATCGGGCAAGCTCCAGTGCAGATGTATCCCTGGCTGTAAAAGAAAGTTGTTATTTTGGAAAGGTTTGGATATAATTTCTTCGCTGATATACGGATTGTTAGGATTGAAATCATGTCCATCGGAAGTATAGGGCAACTTGCTGAAATCTGCTGTTGCCTGTACCACCACACGTTCATGTTCTACATAAAGCGCATCCAATTGTACCGGCACCATGAGTATATTTCCCATTGCTTAGTTTGCTTTTTGGCTGGTTATTCTAACCTTGGACGCACCTTCCATCATCTGCATTGCAAAATGCGCAGAACAGAAGGATTCCCCGGCAGACAAATGCAGTTGGTTATTTTCCACCAGTTTGTCCCTGATTGCATCAGTTAATCCCTTGATATTAATGACTCGTTCCTCATGGGAGTGGAAAGGAATGGCTTTGATTTTCATGTCCTCTTCTTCCTGCTGTTCCCTACCGTCATCATTGCGCAACACCTGCCAGAATTTGCCGGTATATTCATTGTTACTATCACCTGGCAGGTCCTCGTCGAGGTCGCCATCTTCGTCTAGACCAAAATGAAGAGTATCTGGTGGCAATGAAAAATCCACCGTATTCACCTTACCCTGAAAGAAGACCATCAAGACTTCTTCAGAGAGATGAGCAGCGCTTAAGAGAGGGAGTGGCGTATAGGTTTTGGTGGCGTTTTCGTCCAATGGTTCACCGGAATCGTCTACCAATCGGGTATTATAACCATGAATCAACATATCCGCCCAGCCTCGGAGAACGCTCGATCTGAGTAGGAAACCGGTGGTTTCTTGCCCTTCGTGATGGTGTACCTCTTCGTTATTGGTATGCTTTGTGATCGCGATGGTATCTTCCCCCAAGCTGTACGCGCCGTCTAGTAGGCAATCCATCCATCTTGGATCGAGGCTGAAAAAGCGGATAGATTCTGGCGGCAGCATGGTGTCATGAGGGATTAGGTAGGAGGTAGGCACACCTTCCAGACGCTTCAATTGGTAGAAAAAGGTCTCAATGATGGGCGGAATGTCACAGCTAGCATGCTTGTGATCAGGGGACAGCCGCTGGTGAAGGAGAATTTCTTCTGCCTGTTGTAGTGCATAGGCAGCGTCAAATAGGTCAGAAGCATCAACTTGCAGCAAATGCTCACAATTAGTCAAGCGTTCTTTTTTGAGTTCTTTGATTCGTAGCTCCTTTTTCCAATGGAAAAGCGCCATCGCAAATCGAGGATCTTCCAGTGCTAGTTTTCGTCCTAATTCCCAGGCCGCAGCATAGGCGACATCAAATAAGCCATAGTCCGAATGATAATGCAAGAGTTCATCCGCAGATGCAGCTGGTAGGGCAGGGGCAGGCCAATGTAAAAGAGCAGGAGACAAGGGCCCATGATACCAGGAAATGGTCTTTTGGCCCATCCGCATCTCATGACGGAGTGGAATAAATCCCTTTTCGAGAAATTCTTCACCGGTTGACGTTACCGTCGGAGGAAGCCGGAATGTTCCGACGCTTAAGTATTCCAGTGTTTCACTGAATCCTTGCCGGGCTTCACTACATTTGAACGTCCAGCTGTGAAGGCTGACCAGCGGGACAAGGTCTTTCTGCGGCAAGGAGCGTGAACCATTTGGGTATCTACCTTCTAAGGAAACTAGGTGTACAGTAGTGGCACTGTTTTCTTTGGGTAATCGATTAGCCATCACGGTAGCTTTTTCACCACCGATCACCTGTCCATCCTTGCTGTTGAGTCGGATATGCGACAGGAACGCCAAGTCTTCATAGCGGGGAAGGATGGTTTCTAGTACTTCTTTTTTTACGTGAATGATACTGACCTTGTCTTCTTCGGGCTTCTCGTTTTCAGGGTAGATACCTCCAAGAATATTTGTCCAGCTACCTCTGTCATAATACAGTTCCTCCAGATGGGCCAAGGAAAGTACTTCTTCTTTTGGCGTTTCATCTTCATCAAATAATAGCAGCGCCAGCCAAGAACTCGCCGAGACTGATGCTGCCGTAGCGTCAGGTAGCCTTTCCCACGGAAGTGTACTTCTGTTGAGAATAATGTGAGGAACAACAAGGTGATGATCACTAAATGAACCGGCAGGTGGATAAAAGGAATGAATATCTGTTGGCGAAAGGCGAAACCGATTTCCGCGTACACTGAAGAGTTGTTCTTTGGTAAACGTTTTGGTTAGGGCAGGGGTGACTGACCCTTTTGCTTTCATTTCGAGCTTTTGCTCCACGACTATTTTATAGTCTCCTGATTTTAGAGGAGGCTGATGGTATTGAATGAATTTGAGTGCTTCGCTTTGCGGACTCAATGGTGTTGATGTGTTGTCCATGGTGCTAAGGTTGGTCTTCTATGATTAATGGCGTCTTGAGAAAACAGTCTTCATTAATCTCGAAGAGATCTAGCTCCTCCTCCTCAAAAGAAAATGCAGCCAGTAGCGCTGCCCTGTCCTTAGCGGGGTGATAAATAGTGGTGCTTATGTCTGTCAATTCGCCATTGTCGCGGTAATTACTTTCAGTAGGAGGTAGGATTTTAAAGTGATTGTCATTAGCGGACATATCCACCTTCATGATATCCTGATCAATAACCTTTGTGGTTCCTGGAGATGGAGGTTTTGCCGGTGAAATTCTGAAACCAGCAAGGATGTTTTCAATCGTGCCCTTGGATTTTGTCAAGTCCGGATTACCAGGTGTTGGGCCAGCTTCTTGCCAAAGTGCTTTGGGGAAGTTTTGGGTAATGGGTTGGAATAGGAATTGGTCATTATTGTTGATTAATCCTTCATTGCCTCCCTCTTTATAAATGGTAATGGTTTGGCAAGAAGAAGCAATCTCGTCTCGGGTTAAACCGATTGGTTCTATACCGAAAGTGCTGATGTGCTCATACTCATCATATTGTGCTGCTATGGATTGGTTTGGATCTACTTTTATTTTCCCATTGGGGATATCCCCCTTCTGAAGTGGAATTACCGAGCCCGTAGAGAGGACAAAATCTTTGGGGTTGATGATCCAGCGTGCTTCTTGGTCACTGGAGCCGGTAGGGATTAACCCGTTATTGATAAGTACCTTGCAGATGTCTTTTTCTTTGGGTAGAAAAGAAGTTTGAAATGCTTCCCAATTGATAAAAGAACGGAGCGGTGAGCTGGATGCTCCAAAAGATACATCAATGGTACATATACCAATGTCTATGGCGGCGGTGCCTTTCATTTCCGGCCCTGAAATATGTACGTCTGCGCCTACATCTACCGTGATGACCAAGTCGAAAAATGCGAAACTTTGTTTGTAGCGAGCCCCCACATTTACATGAAAACGGGCATCGTAAAAATAAGGTTCCCAGGAAATCAGGAAATCGGCACTTACAATAAACCAGGCACTGATACTCCCCTTCTTATAACTGGCTTCCAGTCGACCGCCAGCCATACACATGCTGGGCGTCATTGCAAAATACATTTCGCCTTTGATCACCACATTCTTGTTCACATTCCAATTGAAGGCGAGGCGTGGGACATCAGGGTAATGGGCTGGTTTTTTAAAATCGGGGTGGTATCCGCCCATAGATTGAACGAAATCACCCTCGTGGGCAGAACCTTCAAACCAGGAAAAGAAGGCAAAACCTCCGCTGAGTACACAATCTTTAGAGAGCACATAAGAGCCTTCGCTTAACCGAGCCTCTATGCCGAGAAAACCCTCGCTGGGAATAAAGGTGCCCTTGTATGCCATCCGTACTTCTGCAATTATAGAAGAGGACTTTTTCTTCCCTTTTTGCTGGACAGGAAAAGTGAGTTTAGATACCCCCAGTATATCCAGGCGGAAGTCCGGTTTTTTACCCAACGACGCAATCATCAAAGCAAAAGAATCGACCAGCTTAAAGGAGTTGAATTTTACGCCCAGTGCAAACCAATAATCACCTAAGGAAGGCGTGATATGCTGAGAAAGGCTTGGCAAAATATCAACAGGATTCCTGGAAACCCCTGCCGGAGCCATTGCCATGCGCACAAATGGAAAATTCGCTACTTCTTCAACTTCGGGAATAATTACCCTGCGGTTGTAGCCAAAGCCTGCTGCGAGGCCCTCCACCGCAAAGAACGCTGGCCCGCCGAGTGCCCCTTCATGTAATGCAAATACAAAAAGAGAAGGGTCACCATTGACCGTAGAATAACCTCCCAGTGCCGAAAGCGTAAAGTCTTGCGCCTTGATCATGGCCGCTCCGCTGAAGGAGAGCTTGCCATCTGGTGTTTTTTCTTTAAGAAAGCCACCACTGATTTCCATTGGCGGCTTTTTTACGCTCATCCCTAAGCCAGCAAGGCGGACACTGGGCATTTCAACTTTACCCGCGAGTAAGGAAGAAAGATGAAAACCAGCCCCCAGTCCAATGAGACTTACGGTGAGGCCTCCAAGGTTTACATCACCGCTGACCAAGAGGGCAAGTTCGCCGTTTTGATAAGAAAGCCCTAAAGCTTTAATCAATAAAGGTCCGGCTTTTTTGTTTAATTCAAACCATTTTTCTGAAGGTGCCAGCGATGCAGGTGTGGTGGTCGTTGAACCACTAGTTTCATTGGTATTTGATGATGAACTTTCCGGACTTTGATCTTCCGTTGTTTCTCCCAAATTCAAGGGGCGATCAAGCACAGGTAGGCAAAAATGACCAAGGAGATTGAAGCCTGCTTTTACACATTTGGTAAACGGATCAGGCGCTATGTTTCTGGGGATAGCAATTCCATTCGCGCTAGGAGCGGACA
Organism: Lewinella sp.; assembly: GCF_050633125.1. NCBI lineage: Bacteria > Pseudomonadati > Bacteroidota > Saprospiria > Saprospirales > Lewinellaceae > Lewinella > Lewinella sp. The sequence goes on along the minus strand of NZ_JBOEFX010000092.1, from coordinate 3,642 downwards.
GCCTTGGAATAGCAAAGGCGTCCATACTTTCTGAAGCGTATAGGAAGCCAAGCTTATCCAGCCCCATACCAGCTACCTGATTACCGACCATTGGCAAACTGCTCAGGCTGAAATAACCGGATTGAATGCCAAAGGCATAGCGACTATTGTTTGAACCGACTGCTGATTTGTAATTAAAAACAAACTGAATTTCCTGCTGATTAACAGTGGTTAATGCAATGAAATTCAGTTCCCCTTTGCCAGTATCATAGGAGACGTAAATGTCTTCTAAATAAAGGTCGGGAATCAGTTCTTCCGGGACCAAAGAAATACTTCCTACTGAGGTTTTTTTTAACAGATCATCGAGAATATTCCTTAATGGCAGGTTTAACCCTGCAGTCTGTCCACTGAAGACGTAAGAAGAGTTGGCCTCACCGCTGCGGTAGTCTGCCGATAGCGCAACACGCTTGCCGGCAATCAGGAAATCTAACAGCAGTTTTACACGTAAGGCCATTGATGAAAAATTAATTATTGGTGTCCGGAATACATACTATATCACTTTCAGAAAAGGAAAGGGCCGACTGAAATTTTAGTCCAATACCAACCGCAAGATTTTCGCTGCCTGGGACTAATGCCAGTCCGGCATCTACTCTCGGATTGTGAATGGATAAATGCACTTTTCCAGAGGTGGTGATAGATAGCTTTGTAATTAGGATGGTTACTTTAGTGGTATTGGTATCAGTGGCCGGATAGAGGCCTTGGAGCAGTTTTTTCGTCTGTGTATCTGGCGCTATCAACAGAAGTAGTTCTGACAAAGGCATTGCCTTACTTCTCAATGTCTGGGTATTCACCGGATCAGGGATCTCCAATTCAAAAGCAGTGTGTTGATCAATAGCTAGTCTCTTTGCTGAATTACAGTTGATAGCAGCTGTATTAGCGAAGAGAACAAGCTGAAAAGTACCAGTACCTATTGTAATAGAAACTTGCATATGTATGGATTTTAGGCATTGCCTGGTGCTTTTCAGTATTTACTAGCTATTGATCAACCATCGCTATTTATTTTCGTGCTGTTCCTAAGAAGTTATAGGCGTGCTGGTAATTGCAAATTCCTGATCATAGCCAATCCCCAGACCAAGATTTCTGACGGCCAATAGATTGGTAATTGCATCCGGAACGGATATCATGTTATAAAAATCATCCGTAAGATTGGCTCTCACACTGAAGGTGAAACTCAACTTACCTTTTTCAGCTGTGGGCGGTGTATCTCCTACTATTTTGGAGGTCGTAAAGGACAAGTCCCATAGGTCAATTTCAATACCCTCCGCAACACCTGCTACCGCTGTGAAAAAACTTTGCAGTTCTTTAATCCCTGTGTCCCCAATTTTGTCAGCTATGGCAGCGAAAAAATCTTCAAGAGCGACGGTAATCACTTTTCCTTTTTCCATCTTGAAGGACAGGTTGAGCATTAAGTCTTTTAATTGCTCGGAATAGCTAGTAGCCATACTAGCGGCTTGATCAGCTACCGTCGTAGCTCCTTGAGCAGCAGCTATTGCAACTGATTTAGCTGAGGGAATGGCATCAGACTGAAGAATGAGCTGTTCGCTGCCAATGCTCAGGCCGATGGAAAGGTTATGAATTCTTGTAGACATGAGTAAGGTGTTATTGGTTGAGAATTGTAGCTGACAAAAATTGAGTGCTCCGCTTTGAGTATTAAATATTACGGGATTGGCCAAGCAATTTAACCTGCTTGTTGGTACACCAAAGCCCGACTTTCCTTGTACGATGTAAAGAAAGGCTTTCATACCCTGGATGGCTTTCACTATTTCGGCAAAAGCTTTAGCTATATCGGCATTTATTAAAAAGGAAAGGAAGAGAGTTGAAGGCAGGTGTTTTATGTAAGTGCCTGTTTATTAATTATTAGCGAAAGGTATTTGGAGCCGCACCAAACCTTTTAGAGAATGTGCTGGAGAAATAAGCAGGACTGGAGAATCCTACATGATAAGCAACCTCAGAGATGTTTAAGCTTGTTGTTTCGATTAATATTTTAGCTTTTTGCAAGCGAATATTTCGAATAAAAATGGATAAGGTTTGGTCCGTAAGCGCTTTTATTTTGCGATTTAATTGTGATTCACTCATCGCCATTTGTTGGGACAGTTCCTGGTTGCCAAACTCAGAGTCATCTATGTGTTCCTGGATGATAAGGCTTGCTTTTTTTAGGAATAGAGCTTCAGGAGAATTGTCAACTTTATCTTGTGCAGTATCCAAGAGTGCTGTAAAGTCGGATGAGGCATATTTTTCTTGCAGGCTCCTACGTAGTTCAACCATTTTCGCCAGCCGGATAAGTAGTTCTTCTTTTAGGAAGGGTTTTGCAAGGTAAGCGTCTGCCCCTGCTCCGAGTCCTTCCATTCGAGAAGGGATATCAATTTTGGCAGTAAGCAAAATGATGGGAATATGGTTCGTTCGTTCGTCTCCTTTTAGTTTTTGACAAACTTCGAAACCGTTTTTCTCGGGCATCATCACATCACTGATAATGGCGTCCGGGATAGACGATAGCGCTCTTTCGATACCTATGGCACCATTTTTAGCCCAATCCACGGTATAAAAATCTTGCAGGCAGGCAGTGATATATGCAGCTACGTCTTCATTGTCTTCAATGAGTAACAGTAATGGGAGTTCATCTGCTTCTATGGCATCATCAACTGTTAATGGTCGCTTTTCATTAGCTGCGCGGAGTCCCAGCGGTGTTAATGGAAGGGAATACTCCTGCACAACTATCGGCGCATGATTGGAAATAGGTAAACTTATTGTAAATGTTGTTCCCTGGTCAGTTGCGCTATCTACCTTGATGTTTCCGCCCATTAATTCAACCAATTCCTTTGTCAAGGTCAGTCCCACGCCTGAGCCTGTTTTGTTGCTTCCTTTTATCTTGTGATTTGGGGTGTCAACCTGGTAAAAGCGATTAAATATATGAGCTATGTTTTCCGGCGATATTCCAATACCATTGTCTGAAACGGTGATGATTAGTTGTTCCTTTATTTGCTTAACATCAAACAGGATTTTGCCCCCTTCTTCAGAGAACTTTATTGCATTGGTGAGTAAATTTGAGGTGATTATTTCCAGCTTTTTCTCATCAAAATCCATCATTAGGTGATTTGCATTTGACTGAAAGACTAAGGTTAGTTCGGTACGTTCGGCATAGGATTGCAAGGACTCCATGAGGTATTTCAAATATGGAATAATATCTGCTTGAATCATGTCCAATTTAAGATGACCAGATTCGAGTTTTGCCAAATCCAATATCTGATTGACAAGTCGCAATAAGCCTTGACTATTTCGGACGATGAGTTCCTTGGTTTTTGAGTTTTTCTTGAGCAAGTCAGCCATACCGAGAATGACAGTCAGCGGGGTACGAAATTCATGGGTGATATTGGTATAAA
>NZ_JBOEFX010000092.1:0-171 GCF_050633125.1 Lewinella sp. | reverse complement strand
TCATGGGTGATATTGGTATAAAGATTGGACTTCATGTGATTCGCCTCAAGGAGCTTATCGGCCTGTTCTCGAATGGTAGCCGTGCGTTTTTGCACTTCCTGCTCCAGACGCTTACGCTCCCCCTGCTGCCGGTATCGCCATAAGAGGAGAAAGCCGATAAAAGGCGCTGCG
>NZ_JBOEFX010000091.1:92592-108071 GCF_050633125.1 Lewinella sp. | reverse complement strand
GAAAACCTTCAAAATCAAAATCATTGTTTTCCATAATCAATCAGTGTGGTTGCGAAAGTTAAGGATTAACTTGCTGACACACTTTTTGCAACGGTCTCAACAACAAATTCGCCCAACAAAGGCTATGATGTCAAGCCTCCTAACGTCGACCTGCACATAGCTAGGCCGTCGGCCTTAGCCGCGCTACCCACCAACGTAGTTGGTACCACCGCTCCTTCCGACCCATCGGAAGGAGCACCACCGTGAGTTCCGAGGTATCGGAACGAACACTAATGCGCCTCCAACCAATTCTCTCCCGTACCAATCTCTACCAGGATCGGCACCTTCAAATCGGGCAACGCGTTCCTCATGTTTTCTTCAATGACGGGTTTGATGCGTTCCAGCTCATCACGGCGTACGTCAAATACGAGTTCATCGTGTACCTGGAGGATCATTTTTGATTCAAACCCTTGTGCTTTCAAGGCCGCTTGTACGTTCAGCATAGCCAGCTTGATCATATCGGCTGCTGTACCCTGGATAGGCGTGTTGATGGCCATCCGCTCCGCGTTGCTCCGCGCGAGGGAGCTTTTGCTGTTGATGTCCCGCAGTTGGCGGCGACGCCCCAAAAGGGTGTTGACGAAACCATGCTCACGGGCAAATTTCACCGTATCCTCCATGTAGCGCTTCAGGCCGGGGTAACGGTCAAAATAGGTAGCGATCAACTCCTTTGCTTCGCCACGGCTGATGCCCAATTGTTGGCTCAGGTTTTGTGACCCTGCACCGTAAATGATCGCAAAATTGACCGTTTTGGCTTTCCCGCGCTGGTCGCGATCTACCTCGTCGTAAGGGGTGTCGAAAACGCGAGCAGCAGTAGCACGGTGAATGTCACGCCCGGTTTGGAAAGCATCCAGCATGGCTTCGTCGCCACTGATTTCGGCAATCAGCCGCAGTTCTATCTGGCTATAATCCGCCGCTAACAGAATATGATCGGCATCACGAGGCACAAATGCTTTCCGGACTTTTCGGCCCTCTTCTGTACGGATAGGGATGTTTTGTAAATTGGGGTCTTTCGAACTCAAGCGCCCCGTCGCGGCTACCGTCTGGTTAAACGAGCTGTGAATACGACCCGTTTTCGAGTTGATCAATTTGGGCAACGCATCCAGGTAGGTAGAGCGCAACTTGGTCAAGCCACGATGCCGCAATATTTTTGCTGCAATCGGGTAGTTTTCCGCTATTTCACTCATCTTCTCTTCATCGGTAGAGTGCTGCCCAGACTTGGTTTTCTTCCAGCGGTAGGGGATTTTCATGTGTTCAAAAAGCACTTGGCCTACCTGCTTTGGCGATGCTAGGTTGAACGGCACGCCAGCCTCTTTTTTCACCTCTTCTTCCAGTGCCACAATTTCACTCACCAATTCCTGAGAATAGGCCCCCAGGAAGTCAGCATCCACTTTTATACCTTCAAACTCTATTTCGGCCAGCGTCCGCACCAGTGGGCCTTCGATCTTGTGGTAAAGTTCTTCGATCTTGGTTTCTTCGGCCAGCTGAGGAGCCAGCTCTTGGTGAAGCTGTAGCGTAATGTCTGCATCTTCACAAGCATAGTCTACCACCTGTTCCACAGGCACGCTACGCATGGTTTTCTGGTTCTTCCCTTTCTTCCCAATCAACTCCGTGATCGAAACCGTCTTGTATTGCAGTATGGTTTCTGCCAGGTAGTCCATGTTATGGCGGCGCTCGGGTTCCAGCAGGTAGTGCATCACCATGGTATCTAGCAGCGCACCTTTTACTTCCACCTTGTACCAGCGAAGAACGAGCATGTCGTACTTGAGGTTTTGCCCGATTTTAGCGATGTTTTCTGCTTCAAACAAAGGTCGGAAACGTTCTACAATTTCCTGCGCCGCAGCTTGATCTTCTGGCACAGGTACATACCAGGCGGTGCCTACTTCTATGGCAAAAGACATACCTACCAGCTCAGCTTCGTTGGCGTTTACACTGGTTGTTTCTGTGTCAAAACATACGGTGTCTGCCTTGAGCAGCTTGGCCAACAGTTCTTCCTGTTCTTTTACCGAAGCCACCAAATGGTAATTATGCTCCGTGCTCGAGATATTATTGGTGGCGATATCATGCTGAGAGAGGCCAGTATCGGGGCTGACGGTAGCTACGGTGTCAAAAAGACTACCCTGTTGCCCTGCAGCCAGGGGTTTTTCCTCTTCTTGCCCAAGAATACTATTCGCCAGTCCTCTGAATTCTAATTCTTTGAAAATCTCCGACAACCACTCCCGGTCAAAGGGTTCAATGATATAATTATCTGCATTAAAACTGATGGGTACATCCAGCTTGATGCGAGCAAGTTCTTTACTGAGTATGGCCAACTCACGATTGTCTTCTACTTTTTCTTTTTGCTTTCCTTTTAGCTGGTCGGTATTTTCCAGCAGGTTTTCCAAGGAGCCATAAACCTTCAGGAGTTTTGCCGCTGTTTTGGGGCCTATTCCCGGAATCCCCGGAATATTATCCACCGCATCGCCCTGCATCCCGAGCATGTCTATCACTTGGTCTACGTTTTCGATGTCCCACTTCTCGCAAATTTCCGGTACGCCCAAAATATCAATACCGTTACCTTGCCGCGAGGGTTTGTACATGAAAATATTTTCGGACACCAGCTGGCCATAATCCTTGTCAGGGGTCACCATATACACCTTGTAGCCTTCTTTTTCCGCTTGTTTGGCCAGGGTGCCAATCACATCATCTGCTTCGTAATTATCAACAACGATAATCGGAATTTTGAACGCCTGTAATATCTGATGAATATAAGGAAACGAAGCTCGAATATCATCGGGCTGCTCTTCCCTGTTGGCCTTGTAACTTTCCATCATTTCGTGCCTAAACGTAGGCCCTGAGGGGTCAAAAGCTACTGCCAGGTGTGTCGGCTTCTGGTTCTTCATCAAATCCCACAGCGTACGGGTAAAACCAGTAATAGCGGAGGTGTTAAAACCCTTGGAGTTGATCAGTGGCCGGTTGATAAATGCAAAGTGAGCACGGTAAACCAAGGCGTGACCATCAAGAAGAAACAGACGTTTGTCAGACATGTAAGCTTGAATTGTGAATGGGTAAAGATAGGAGAAATGCCGCGAAAAGTAACCGATCTCATAGTGCTTTAAGGCAAACCTTGTCTGTTTATGTATTTAGGCAGCCACCCGCCCTGCGGTTGGGTCGGGTCGTCCGCCACTCACTGTTCGTTCGGCCCCCGCTTGTGGCGGGGTCTCCCTTCCCTGTGGTCGGGCTGGCTCCCACCCCTGGCTGAGGGGTACCTGGAAGTTGCGAAAACCTGCCAAGTTGTAGTTGTTGATTGGGCGAAGAAATAGCGAGATTCACGCTGTTTTTGCGCCAATCGTACCAGTGCGATCATACGGTTGGGAGTATGTGCTTTTTCTGCAAAAAAAACGACACCGTTCGTATAAATACATTCATGCAGTTACACTGCCATATGGGCATTACAAAAATGGAATCTCCTTGCGTAGCAACAATTCACGAAACGCTTCTTCCTCACCAGCGCTAAATGCTGATTTAGGAATCGTCATCGCCTGGTTTGTACCAATGTAAAGAAAGTAAGATTGTTCAGAGGCACCATAATGCAGAAGACCTTGGTAGGAAAAGGTCGATTCTGAATTGGCGGTCTTTATGAGGATTTCCTCTTCGTCGAAAATCATTTCGCGAGCGGTACCAAGCTTACTTTGTTTATCAGCGCGTTGAATTTGTTTTTTCAGGCTGGCAGGGATCAACCAAAGCCATATGACGAGTATCATGCCGATGGGCATCAATATCTTTAATGCTTCTTCTCCGCCTCCGTCTTTTACAAAAGTGATTATGAGTTGCACCAATAGCACCACCACGATTGCCGCAAAAATGAGCTTCAATAGGCGCTTGGATTTCCAATAGTGGTTGGCGAAATCGTAAGCCAGTTCTGGTGTATGCTCGTACTTGAGGTGGATCTTCATGATTGGTATACTTTTAAATTCTGAGCAAGCTTTTAACCACTTTCCTACTTTATACGTTGTACTAGTATTGGTTAAAAACTCCTACCATCACAAAACTAAGTTAACTTATGAAGAATTTTGCACCCTTGCTGTTAATTATGCTGATGGGAATCGCTCCAAGCCTTACGGCGCAGGAGTTTCCTGATGCAGACAAAAGCTCAATGGATATGTCTTATTATCCTCAGCGGGCTGCTTTCCGCAATTTTGCTAAAACCCCGGAAGAGAAGCTGGCGGGTGAACCCATCATGCGTGTCATCTATTCTCGCCCGCAAAAGAAGGATCGGGTTGTATTTGGCGAACTGATCAAATATGGCGAAATGTGGCGTATTGGGGCTAATGAGTCTACCGAAATTACTTTCATGCGCGATGTTATGATAGGCGATCAGCCTGTTCGTGCAGGGCGCTATACGATCTACGCAATGGTTAACGAAAAAGAATGGACCGTCTACTTTAGCCTCGATCTTGATGGCTGGGGGCAGTACGTGTTCAAGCCTGAAGAAAGCAGTGTGGCGGAAATTACGGTGCCTACAACGGTCGTAAAAAACACCATTGAAACAATGGGTATTGTCTTCGAAGAAGCTGAAGACGGTGCGAATATGGTGATTGGCTGGGATAATACTGTTGTTCGCGTGCCGATCAAGTTTTAGTTATTCTTCGCTAGAAGCTAAAGTAGTCAACAGGGATGTCAATGCTTATTGATGTCCCTGTTTTTTGGGCATCAATCTACATCCTGCCTTCTGAATCCTAGAAATTCACCCTTTCTATTTACAGCTCCAACTCTATCACCATTGTCGTAAATGACGGTTGCTATTCCATTCTCATCAAAGCCGTAGATGCTGAAGAAGATGGGATCAATGATAAAGTTTCCATCTCTTCCAATCACCCCGTTTTTCCCATTTACGGAAACTCGGATCGTTTCACTGTCAAAAATATTTATATTATCGTATAAAGGCTCGATAATGATTTTGCCTGTAGTGTCAATGACTCCAAACTTGTCATTCATAACTATGACTGCAATGTCCTTTACCCCATCAGTCCTCCCCCAGTAGTCGTCAAATTCTTTGGCGTCTGAAAAGGGCCCTGGTATTTTTGTTTCTCCTTTCTCGTTGATGAAAAAATAATTTTCACCAATTGCGACAGGTGTCAGGTTATTGGTGAAATAAAGACCTATGTCATCATATTTAAAATCGATTACAATACTCCCTTTTTCATCAATGAACCCCCATTTGCCACCCTGCTTTACCGAGGCAAGCCCTCCTTCCCAGAACCCTCCAGTGTCTTGAAATTTAGGCTGAATTACGAAATCTCCCTGTCGGTTAATGAACCCCCAATGTCCATTGGTTTTTACTGCTGCTAGATTCATTTCATCGAAACCCTGAGCACTATCAAAAGGCCCTGCGATGACCTCTTCCCCTTTTTTATCGATATAGCTCCATTTTTGATGATGTTTAACAGGAGCTAAACCTGATTCATCAAACGTTTGCGCATAATCGTATTGAGGCGGTATCACCTCGTTCCCTTGTAGGTCAATAAATCCCCACTTGAAATTCCTTTTGACGATTGCCAATTCGCAACTATTATCAAAACGTATCTGCGCTTGGTATTTAGGTTGAATTATGAAATTTCCTTGAGCATTAATTACACCAAACTTATCATTTATTTCAACAACATAGAGGCCGCATTTTGAAGAGAAAGAGACATTGTCAAATTGTGCTTTGATTTTCACATTCCCGAGGCTATCCATCAATCCATACTTTAATGCTTCATTGTTAAATGGATAAAGAGGTTGACCATGACTGATTGACAAAAAGAGCACACAGAATAGTACAGAAAACGAACCTCTCATTTTTATTGGTTTTAATCTTGCGTATATGTGCCCGCTATCAATTTTTAATCAGCGCTTATCTCCGCAGTAGGAGATGTTATTTCTAGTTTCGCAATTTTACTCATTACGATTGCTCCTGTTACCGATACCAGGATTGTACCACATAGTACACCTATTAGTGGTATCAACATCAACAAATACAAAACAAAACCCAGTGCTAGCGATACGCCCATGTAGGATTTGCTAAAGGCCATGCTTTCTTTGATAGTCATGCCAAATTGCTCGTTGTAGTTGTCAAGGATCACCAGGCCAAAGAAATAGCACTGAATTAAAAACAGGATGGGGCTTTCTAGCCAATCCAGGAAGCCAAAGATTCCAAAAAATACACTTACCAAAGCAGAAACAATTACCTCCATGATCCAGGCTCGGATGGCCACTTTGATCATTCGCACCTGTGCGGTAAAAAAAGCTTGGAAATCGGTACGGATAGGATGCCCTTGGATTTCTTCTAATGCACGTTGCATAAAGTGGAAAACCACTACTTCAGAAAGCACAAGGATGACGTATTTTAGTAAGCCAGAAGTGAAAGATTCATAACCTTCCGTAACCACGTTGCTGATCATTGTGCCCATGGCAGCAAAAGCATTGATGTCGGTGTCTCCGACAAAGAGACGACCAACCCAACTGCCAACTTCCGTCAAAAAGGACAGCCCAACTATGATAGCCACGACCACAAGGGCTTTGAATACCCAGCTATAGCGATTGATGCCTTGCCAAAGTTCTCGTTCTCGAATTAGCTCTACGGCAGCGCGCAGGCTTCCTAGCGTAATAAACAGCTGACTAATAATCGTTCGATAGGTCAAAGTTGGTTGGGTTTCGTTTGTCTCCAAATTTAAGCGATTTGAGGGGTGTGCCAAAAAAATAATCCTTTATCGATGGTTTTTTTCGACAGCATTAGGTGTTTTTTCTATGAAAAAAGATTTTATATTTGCGCCACTTTAGTGCCATCCTAGCTCAGCTGGTAGAGCAACGCATTCGTAATGCGTAGGTCGTCGGTTCAAGTCCGATGGATGGCTCTCTTCAAAAGACTTGTTACCTAGCGGTATCAGGTCTTTTTTTGTATAGGGAATCTTTCCATCGGACGCAGAAATTTATCCTGTTTTATAGAGACCACATATTGCGCAGAAAATAAAATGCGATTTTCTTCAAGGTTTTCAAATAGTAAACCCGCTTTAAATGAACCGCTTGGCTTAGAGCTTGTTTGGTATGGATTTGATTTGAAAATCAACGACTTATGGTTCTGGCGAGTAATCAAAATGTGAGTTTAGCGGGCTAAATGAGCATTTTGATGCGAAGTCAGGTTCATAAAGCGTTGGTTTTCAGCCATAGCAAGTACCAAACAAGCTCTTACTATTATGAAAACCAAAATCTCATTTTATTTTCGTGCTGTTCCCAAGGGAGGCACGACCTTAGTTTTTCTTAATCGGGAAGTCCGATGGATGGCTCCGATGAGAAGACTTGTTACTTAACGGTAAAGTAGCAGTTGCTCCTACTGGGATGAGTGTACTTTTCGTTGATATGTAGACTTGCCAATATGGGTGTGTTGACTTCTAAGACAAGTTCTGTTTGGGCACTTGAAAAAAGATAAGGTTAAATTAATGCCTTGAAAGGCAGCTGCATCCTCTACTATTTTTTACTTTGGGTTAAGATAAAAGTTGTCATAGAACCAATAATTCAAAAGAAACATGCCCTCACCTCATTTATACGATACCATTCAGGATGCGGTCAATTACCTCAAGAGCCAAAGTGATCTTAGTCCCCGTTTCGGACTCATTTTAGGTACAGGCCTTAGCGGCTTGGCTGACGAAATAACGGAGGCAACCGAAATTGCCTATGGAGACATTCCTCACTTTCCTGTTTCAACTGTACAGAGCCATCGAGGTAAACTTATTTTTGGCAAGCTTGCCGGGATTCCCATTGTCGCGATGGCCGGAAGGTTTCACTACTACGAAGGCTACAGCATGGAGCAAGTCACTTTTCCTGTAAGGGTTATGAAGTTCTTGGGGATCGAACGCTTGATTATTTCCAATGCTTCCGGCAGCGTCAATCCTGCTATTGAGGCCGGGGATATTGTCTTTGTCCGCGACCATATTAATTTCATGGCAGATAACCCCCTGCGAGGTCACAATGACGAACGCTTGGGCCCTCGATTCCCGGATATGTTGGGCACCTATGACCGTCAGTTAAACACCCAAGCACTACAGATGGCCAGAAAAATGGGTATTCCTGCCCACGAAGGTATCTATCTGGGGCTACAAGGCCCTAACCTGGAAACGCCTGCCGAGTATCAGTTTTTTCACCGTATTGGCGCCGATCTCGTAGGGATGTCCACCGTGCCAGAGGTGTTGGTGGCTAAACACATGGAGCTTCCCATCTTTGTGGTTTCGGTAGTTTCAAATAAATGCTACCCGCTCGAAGATATTAAGGAGACGAGTGTAGAGGATGTCATCGCGAAAGTTGGAGAAACCTCGCCTCGCTTGCAAGCGCTGGTTAAAGAACTGATTGTTAAATGGTAGATTGTAGAAATGCAACGAGGCTACCTCTTCAAAAGAGATAGCCTCGTTGCAACAGACCACCAAGTCGTATTGTTGATTAAAATCTAAACCCTACAGATGTCTGTATAGAGATGTTCTTATCCACGTCGTCCCGCGTTTGATAGCGGTTGCCGAGGGCTAGGCTTACCGGCGAAACATCCTGCCCTTCATTGGTGATGTCCGATAGACCATAATTGGCACGAACACCAACATAAAGACCCTTGTTTAGGAAAAAGGCTAAACCAGCATTCAGGCCAAAATCAACGGACTTGAACTTATTATCATCACTATCTGCTGCTTCGTAGTAAGCGTCGGTAGAGCCCGGCAAGAAGGTTTGTAGGGTATTCAAGGTAATCGTTGTAGACCCTTGAATAGCATCCACTCCTTTTTCATTGCTGAAATAGCCGTAATCAACACCTGTTGTGAATTCAGCTACAGGGCTACCTGCCTGGGTGGCGCCGGAAAAAGTGATTCCCCCGCTACCGCTACTGCCAATTAAAAAACCGGCATTAACACCTGCTTCAAATTCCAGACGGCCAATCTTGTAATAGAGCAACACCGGTATGTCAATATAAGAATTGGAAATGCTGATATCACTGCGCCGGTTACCTGTTGCGAAAATAGGCGTGCCAGTATTAGTGGTGTAAAACGTGAAATACGATGGCCCGTCATAAGTGTATTGAGTTCCTTTCTGACTATACATCAATTCCCCTTTTACCCCAAACAGATCGGTAAATGAATACACAAAGGAAGCACCGATGTGGAAACCGGTATTGGACTCGAAGACCTCATCGTCGGTTTCTGCGGGACCGTCAATATTATTAAAGTTCAGACCAGCCTTGAAGCCGCCTGAAAACTCTCCCTGAGCAAATGTTACACTGGTAAAAAGCAGGATAGCTAAACCAAGGAAAATTGATCTCATAACAATGGTATTTGGTTTGCTGACTATTTAGTATAGCCAGTTCAACTGAGTTTTTTAAACGAGGCGCAAGATACATCACTTGCAGCTATTCGTAACTAGAGAACCTTCTGTAGGAGGATACGGTTGGTAGACACATCTCCTTTTTCTTTAAATCCGATAATATTAAACCCACGTTTCAATGCAAATAAGAGCATATTCTTATGCTGGTTTCTGGTCTTGAAGGTCACATTTCTATAACCTTGCTCTGTTGCCCATTTTTCTTGCTTTTCAGCCAACCGGCGAGCAATATTTCGACGTCGATAGCTGGGTAAAACGCCTCCCATCCAAGAATAAAAAGAACCATTGCGTTCATAGCCGACTTTGAAGCCTACAGGACGAGTGCCATCAAAAGCTACAAGAATAAGATGTGGAACATCTTTTAGTCGCTTTTTATATTCTTCTTTGCCTGGAGGGCCAATAAATTCAGGAATACACTTGGATATTGCTACTGCGGTAGCAACATCTGATGTTTTAATAATAGGATTAGCCATGGTGTTTGTGTAGTTATACGCAAAGGTAGAATTTATTGAGCTAATCAACGTGTAAGAAAAGTACGGATATCTGCTGCTAGCTGTTTTAATTCATCGTGCTGGGTGTACATCATGTGCCCTCCTTCATAATATTGCACTTCAACATGATCTGGAAGAATACCATGACGTTGAAAAGTATGAAAAAAAGAATCGATGCATGATTGGGTATAGTTATACCGGTTGACAATGCTGGCGTAGCCAAACTCTTTCTTCATCCTCTTTTAAGAGGGGCAATATACCTGCCATCACTTGTTGGTGGTAATCATTGAGCCACTGGCGCTCCTCTTCCGAAAGCATGTCTAGTTGTAGTAAACGACGATCAATAGGGAATAGCGTCAAGGTTTCAAATCGAAGAAAATCTCCATAATCCGTAGAACGATCTTCTACGCACAGGATGAGGTTTTCAATGCGAATGCCGTAGTGGTCTGTGCGGTAGAATCCAGGTTCGTTACTGGTCACCATACCTGGTTGTAAAGCAGTCCGGCCGCGGCTGGTAACCGCACTGGTAGCAAACCCCTGCGGCCCTTCATGGACATTGAGGAAAAAACCAACGCCATGACCAGTACCGTGTCCAAAATTGAGCCCTTCCTGCCAAAGAAATTGACGAGCCAGGGTGTCGAGCTGTGCGCCTCCAGTACCTTTGGGAAAACGAGCCTTACTCAGGGCTATCATGCCTTTGAGGACGAGCGTAAAGTGCTGTCGTTGTTCCATGGTTGTATCACCTAGCGATACGGTGCGAGTGATGTCGGTCGTGCCGTCGAGGTACTGGCCGCCGCTATCGAGCAGCAAAATGCCGGAAGCATTTAAAGTGGCGCAGTTTTCTGGTTCCGCATGGTAGTGGATAATCGCACCGTTGCCGTTGTATCCAACGATGGCGGGGAAGCTTTCGCCTTTGTAAAGATTCTGCTGACCTCGGAAGGCAGCCAAGCGTTCACTGATCTCCACCTCGGTGACCGTTGTGGTTTTTAAAGTATCCTCTAGCCACCGAAACAATCGCAATAATGCGACACCATCTTTGCACATCACATTGCGAAAATGCTTGATCTCTGTTTCGTTTTTGATGGTTTTCATCATGACCACCGGGCTTCCCACTTCCTTGAGGTCTTTGCCCGCCAGTAACTCATAAAAACGGTAACTTAAGGTAGCTGGATCTACTGCCAATTGCTGGGAAGCAGGGAAGTTTTGCAGCGCAAGTTCCACCTGGGAATAGTCATCTATTTCAACACCGTCTTGTTTTAAGGCGGCACTTAGTGTTGGGTCAATCCGATCTTTTCCTACAAACCAATTGGCTTGTTCTTTGGTTACCAAAAGGTAGCTCAGGCAAACCGGGTTGAAGTCAACATCTGCGGCCCGAATATTAAGGGTCCAGGCAATTTCATCGAGTGCAACCAAAAGTACCGCATCTACTCCTGTTTTGTTCAGCCATTCCCGAATATTGGCGAGCTTATCTGCCCTGCTTTCTCCGGCATAAGCGATATCGAAAGCAAAAACATCACTACGTGGAATAGCTGGGCGATCTTTCCAGAAATTGGTGGTTAAGTCATATTTGGCGTTGAGCTTAACCCCTTTAGGGCTCAGCTTGCGCTCTAGTAAACGAGCCTGACTCAGAGATACTACCCGTCCGTCAAAGCCGAGTTGCTGACCCGCAGCAAGATTGTCTGCTAGCCAGTCCACGTGTTCAGGAGCATGGGGTACTTGCTGGCGTTCCAGGCTAATACCACTACCAGCAAGTTGTTCTTCTCCCTGAAGAAAATAACGGGAATCTGTCCATAGCCCAGCATCCTCATTTGTAACAATTAAGGTGCCCGCCGAGCCTGTAAACCCTGATAACCAGGTGCGTGTCTGCCAGCGTGGTGCGACATATTCACTTTGGTGTGGATCACTACTTGGTACCAAGTAGGCGGTAATGTTATGCTGAGCCATTGCGGCCCGCAAATGCTCGATGCGAGAAGGAATATTCATTGCGTAGTTATGCTTAAGTGTCGGCCTTAAAAGTAGGGAACTTTTAGCACAAGGAGTATAAATTAAGTGTAGATATAGACATTGGTCGAAAGCCTTAACAAAAATCGTTCCATTTTGTAAACAAAATTTGCGCACAGACGTAAACAAGTGTAAATTACGCTTTCCTTAATAACCATACCCAAGTAGAAAAACGTCATGCTCAAGCAGACGATAAGTCAGAAAATGCTCCAAAAGCTGTCGCCACAGCAGATTCAGTTGATGAAGCTGCTGCAGGTGCCAACCATTAATTTGGAGCAACGCATCAAGGAAGAGTTGGAGGCTAACCCAGCTTTGGAAGAAGGTTTGGAAAGGGAAGATCGTTTGGTGGAAGAACAAGAAAATAGAGACGAAGCCACCGATGATAATTTTGAGCTTGACGAATACCTTCAGGATTATATTGATGATGACCCCTCTTCCTATAAATTGTCTTCCAATAATTACAACTCCGATGAGGAAGACAAGACGATACCCATTGCGGTACATCAAAGTTTTCATGATCACCTGGAGGAACAGCTAGGTTTATTGCGCCTCAATAATGAGCAGGAAGAAACGATTGCTTTGCAAATTATTGGCAGTATTGATGAGGATGGCTACTTGAGAAGAAGCCCTGTTGCGATTTTAGATGATCTGATGTTCTCTCAGAATATCTTTACCGATGAGGCTACCGTGAAAAGTATGCTGCAAAAAATCCAACGTTTTGAGCCCCCTGGTATAGGTGCGCAAGATTTGCAAGAGTGCCTGTTGTTACAGCTAGAGCTAAAACTCGAAGACGATTTTGATCTCGATGATGAAGACCTGATTAATCTGAAACGGGCCAAGCTAATCATCCGGAAATACTTTGATGCTTTTACCAAAAAGCATTACGAAAAACTGCAAAAACAGCTGGATATTAGTCAAGATCAACTTAGGAATGCTATCGGCGAAATTCTAAAACTGAACCCCAAACCCGCTAGTGGTTACAGTACGGCCAATCAGCGTTCGGCCCAGTATGTTACGCCAGATTTTTTCATCTACACCCGCGATGGAGAACTAGAATTGGAGCTTAATAGCCGTAATGCACCGGACCTCCGTGTTAGTGATCAGTATCGGGATATGTTGCGCTCTTATCGCAATAACCGGCGAAAAGGCACGAGCAACCGAGAACAAAAAGAAGCTGTTGTTTTTATCAAGCAAAAAATTGATTCTGCAAAATGGTTCATCGATGCTATCGTACAGCGCCAGCAAACGATGTACAACACCATGTACACGATTATGCAGTACCAGTATGATTTCTTTCTGACTGGTGATAAAAAGCGTCTCCGCCCAATGATATTAAAAGACATTGCGGAAATCACGGGCCTCGATATTTCTACTATTTCGCGCGTAGCCAACAGTAAATTTGTACAAACGGAATTCGGAACTTTCCGCCTCAAGGAATTCTTCTCCGAAAGCCTGAGTACCACCGATGGCGAAGATGTATCGACTACCGAAGTGAAGAATGTACTCAAGGATGTTATCGACGAAGAAAACAAAACCAAGCCACTCAGTGATCAGAAACTGATGGATATACTTCGCGAAAAAGGTTATGATATCGCTCGCCGTACGGTGGCTAAATACAGAGAACAGCTAGGAGTTCCTGTCGCTAGATTAAGAAAGGAATTATAGCGCCGACCCCTTAGTGTAAGCCTGGAAAAAAGGCATCCTCAAAATGCTTCAGCTCTGGAGCTTCGCCCTTTCCCATTACAATACTGATAACATCAAACCGTAGCGCCCACTCGTGGCCGGTTTCTTGCATGTAGGCCGTGGCTGCACTGGCCATGAGCCGCTTTTTGCGTTTAGTGACAAACACTTCGGGGGCACCAAAATAGTCGCTACTACGCGTTTTTACTTCTACAAAAATAAGGGTGTCTTCCAAACGAGCAATCAAATCAATTTCTATCCGATTGACACGCCAGTTACGTTCCACGATAGTGTAACCATTGGCTTGGAGGAAGTTGGCGGCGAGGGTTTCTCCCAGTTTGCCCAGTTCATTGTGTAAAGCCATAATTTTTTTTACTCCTTTTGTGAAGGTAGGAGAAAAATTATTTTGCAAAGGGCTAAAACAATACGGGCCAGCTTGTCTTCGACAAACTGGCCCGCTGCTTGGCAGAAGAGTAATAGTCTTAGTCTGTCAGGACCATCTTGCGAGTGGCCCGCTGATCACCCGCTTCAAGGGTATAGTAAAACAAGCCGATTGCTGGAAGGTCACTTCGGCGAATACTGATTTCATGGTAGCCTTCTGAAAAGTATTCTGCTACTTCGTAAACCAATTTGCCAGCCATGTCGTAAACACTCAATCGCGCATCTCCACCAGGATCCAACTGGAAAGGAATAATGGTAGAGTTATTCCACGGGTTAGGGCGGTTTTGGAAAAGTTCGAAGTTGGAACTTACTTCTGCAGCGCCGCTTTCGGTAAAGAAGGATAGGTTGATGTCTTCTGCTTCTCCATCTTGGGTGTAAGCTTCTGCCTTGGTTACCCGTGAGCTGAGATAGAGCCATTCCTTGATGCTTCCGGCCTGCTTAGCGGTACAACGTAGCGTGAATAAGGTCATTTCTTTGCTGTTTGCAGATTGGCCATATTCGTTCCATACAGTAGTGATTAAGCCTGCACGGTCATCATAAAAATGGAAGTTTTCTTCCGGGTAAAGATTGGGCAGGTCGCCAGGGATGATTTCCAACACTTCGAGTGCACCAGGATCGTATTCTAGCGTGAACTGGTAGCCCATCCACTCGTTCATGTAGCGTGCCTTGAACGGAATATCTACCGTTTCATTGGCTTCGACCGAGGTAGCACCAATGGAGAGTTCCAGTGGATTGCTGCTAGAACGGTCATCTCCATCAGCCATCATACTGTTCGGAATGGCAGAGCCATTGACGTCTCCCACTTTGATGGCTACAAAATCGGCGTGCATCTCCGGGCCAGACAAATCATTGATGTTGTGCAGTTCCGGGAAGTAACCCATGAAAGGATTCGTTGGGTCTGCAAAAACGTAGGCAGCATCAATAAAGCGCCAAGAGGTATTGTTATTTGGCAACTCCGAACTGATATTCAAGATAAGCTTCCGTAGCTTAATAATATCCAGCGTAGAGATATGTCCAGAACGATCTACATCGGCAGCAATCAGTTTGTAGGGGGAGTTCAAGATGCTCGTGCCTAGAATATGTTTGCCTATGAGAATCAAATCAAAGGTTGTAACACCATTGAGAAGGTTCTCATTATTTTGAGCAATTACGCTGTAATCCTGGCCCAAAGACAGGTCTTCAAACATGAAGCTACCATCGATATGGGTATACATCATGGACGGATCATTTCCGGAAACCATGATCATCACGTTTTCTACTTCGTTACCGTCTTCCGTCAAGACACCTCCGGAAATCATGCCTTCGCCGGTTTGACCCACACAGTGGTTGTTGGGGTCTTGTACGCTTACTACCGTCAAACAAGTCGATACATTGTCCTGGCTATCAGAAGCCCAAAGGATGACTTCGGCAGCTTGACCTGCATCATAGCAATCAAAATCTACACTGGTAGCAGTAGGT